>CAZGWX010000274.1:0-4998 GCA_964529515.1 uncultured Acidimicrobiaceae bacterium | reverse complement strand
GCCTGCAGCAGCTGGCGTCGATCTCGGTCCCCGAGCCCCGCATGCTGGTGGTCACGCCGTTCGACAAGTCGGCGATCGGCAACATCGAGAAGGCGATCCAGCAGTCCGATCTCGGGGTCAACCCCACCAGCGACGGCAATGTCCTGCGCATCGTGTTCCCCTCCCTCACCGAGGAGCGCCGCAAGGACCTGGTCAAGGTGGTGAAGAACATGGCCGAGGAGGGCCGGGTGGCCGTCCGCAACATCCGCCGCCACACCAAGACCGACATGGAGGCCCTCCAGGGAGAGATCTCCGAAGACGACATCCGCCGCGGTGAGGAAGAGCTGCAGAAGCTCACCGACCGCTTCGTGGAGCGGATCGATTCCCTAGTCGCCCACAAGGAAGAGGAGCTGCTCGAAGTCTGATGAGCGAGCCACCGGAGCGCAAAGGATTCTCCCGTCCCTGGGAGGCTGACGAAGACGATGACTCGGCGAAGGTGGTCCCCCTGCCTGGCTTCGAGGACGACGCGGACGACACGGACGAGGCACCGGCCGAACCGGTACCCCCTGGTGTGACGGTGGACGACGGCTCGGACGAGATCGATTGGATCCGTGTCGAGGAGTCCGACTTCGAGGTCACCACGTCCGATTACACCGCCACCACCACTGCGGAGTACCAGGGTCTGGCCGAAGAGGTGAGTCGGGCCTCCGCAGAACAGTGGGAGCAGCAAGCGGTCTCCGCCTCCCTTCCCGGCGTGGAGAGTGGCCTGGTCGGTTTTGAGGACGTGTCCGGCCGCCGTATCGGCTCCGATGAGGAGTACGAGGCGATCGCACAGGCCGAGACCTCTGACCTGGCCATGCGCATCGGCTCGGGTGTTGTCATCTTCGGGCTCTTCCTCGGGAGCCTCTTGTTGGGCGGACTGTGGTTCACCGTCTTCGTCACCCTGGTCATGGTGGTGGCGCTCGGCGAGCTGTACGCCACGTTCCGAACCTCGGGCCACAAGCCACTGGCCCTCTTCGGGCTACTCGGTGTGATCTTCATGGGGATCGGCGCCCACCAGGGCGGGGTCCCGGCCATCGCAATTTGGGCTGCAGTCGCCGCCGCGTTGACCGTGCTTTTCGTCTCACTCGCGCCGAGACGGAACCCCCTCGTCGACGCGTCGGTGACAGTGGTGGGGCTGGCGTGGGTCGGTCTGCTCGCGTTCGCCATCGTGATTGCGCGCGGGCCGTCGCCGCTGGAGCACATCCTCTTCATCGTCCTCACGGTCGCCCTCAACGACATCGGAGCATTCTTCGTGGGCCGCTCATTCGGCAAGCATCCTCTGGCCCCGCGCCTGTCGCCCAAGAAGACCTGGGAGGGCTTTGTGGGTGGCCTGATCGCCAGTGCAATGGCGGCGACGGTGATGGTCTCGTTCCCGGCCTGGGAGCCGATCGGCCTCGCCAACGGGCTGCTGCTCGCCGGCATCATCGGCCTGGCCTCACCGCTGGGCGACCTCATCGAGTCTCTGGTGAAGCGATCGCTGGGGGTCAAGGACATGGGCTCGGTCCTGCCCGGGCACGGTGGCATGCTCGATCGGATCGACGGACTCCTGATCGTCCTCCCCGGGGTCTACTTCGCGTTCCGCTCCTTCGGCTTGCTATGAGGACTTCTCCCCCACTTGTGGGGGAGTACCCGAACGAAGTGAGGGGGAGGTCGTGTCCCCTTAGGATTTCTCCCCCACTTGTGGGGGAGTACCCGAACGCAGTGAGGGGGAGGGGGTGAGTTCCCAAGACAAGTACGGCCGGGTAGTCGTCCTCGGCGCTACCGGATCCATCGGCGCACAGACCCTTGAGGTGGTTGAGGCCCTTGGTCTGGAGGTGGCGGGTGTTGCCGCCCGTCGCCCCTCCGCCGAGATGGCGGCACTCGCCAAGGCCCACCCGGACGCCCGGGTGGTGGTGACCGGCGGTTCCGCCGAAGAGCGAGACGGGCTGGTGGCGGCCGCGGGCCGTGACATCGAGTTCGGAACCGACGCCATGATCGACCTCGCCGCCACTCCAGGTACGGTCGTGGTCAACGGCGTCGTCGGAGCGGCCGGTCTCCGTGCCAGCGTGGCCGCCCTCGAAGCGGGCAATCGCCTCGCCCTCGCCAACAAGGAGTCGCTGGTGGCGGGCGGTCCTGTGGTCACCAGGGCGCTGGCCGAGGGCGGCGGGGAGATGATTCCGGTCGACAGCGAACACTCGGCCATCCACCAGTCCCTCGTCGGCGAGGATCCCGCAGGAATCGAGCGTCTCCTCCTCACTGCCTCCGGCGGACCCTTTCGCGGGTGGAAGCCGGAGGACTTGACCACAGTCACACCCGCCCAAGCGCTGGCCCACCCGACGTGGGACATGGGCCCTCGCATCACGATCGACTCGGCCACCTTGTTCAACAAAGGTCTGGAGGTGATCGAAGCCCACTTCCTCTTCGGCCTCGATTATCACCGCATCGACGTTGTGGTTCACCCTCAATCGATCCTCCACTCTGTGGTCGAGTTCGTCGACGGGTCGTGGAAGGGGCACCTGGGCGTGCCCGACATGCGGATCCCGATCCAGTACGCCCTGACTGCACCGCAGCGGAAGCCGTCGCCGGCGCCCCGGTTCGACTTCGCCGGTTCCACCCTCACGTTCGAGGAAGTCGATCGGGCCGCATTCCCCGCCCTCGACCTCTCCTACGCCGCCGGCCGAGCCGGCGGGTCGGCACCGGCGGTCCTCAACGCCGCCGACGAAGTAGCAGTGGAGGCGTTCTTGCAGGACCGCATCGGCTTCACTTCGATCCCGAGGGTTGTTGAACTCGCCCTGGAGCAGGTGGAATGGCGGGAGATCTTCACTGTCGGCGACGTGGTCGAGGTCGACCGCGAGGCCCGCTCCGCGGCCGCCGGGTTGGTCGCCGGAGCCTGCTGATAATCGCGTCGCGTCGATAACCTTGGCCGGTAATGCTTGGTGGGATCGCCGCCGTCGTCGCCATCGTCCTCTTCGTAGTCGCACACGAGGCTGGTCACTTCCTCGCGGCCAAGGCCGTGGGCATGAAGGTCACCGAGTTCTTCTTCGGCTTCGGTCCGAAGCTCTGGTCGACCCAGAAGGGCGAGACCGAATACGGGTTCAAAGGCGTCCCGTTGGGCGGATACGTCCGCATCGTCGGCATGAACCCCCTCGAGGACGTGACCCCGTCCGACATGGGGCGCACCTATCGGGAGAAGAACTTCTGGGAGAAGTCGGTCGTGGTGCTGGCGGGTGTCGGAGCAAACTTCCTGCTCGCTTTCATCCTGTTCTACAGCCTGGTGCTCACGACTGGCGTCGCCGGTGACCTCCTTCCGGTGGTGGCGGGGGTGGTCGAGGACTCTGCTGCCGAGGAAGGCGGCCTGATGGTCGGCGACCGCATCGTGGCCATCGGCGGCGAGACGATCACCGAGTGGGAAATGGTGCCGGAGCTGTTCGATGAGTTCGGCCCCAATCCCGTGACTCTCACGATCGAGCGTGCCGGCACGACCATGACTCTCGACGTCGTCCTCCGAGCCAGCGCGGACGCACCGGGGGTGGGTTTCCTCGGCGTCTCCCCGACACGCGAGATCATCGAAGTGGGCCCGTTCGAGGGAATCGGCGTAGCCGGCCAGCTCGTGGGCAGCGCATTCACCACTACGTTCCAGGGTCTCGGCCAGATGATCCGCCCCTCCTCGTTGATGCACTATCTCGGGGTTCTGGTGGGCGACATCGAAATCCCTGACGAGATCCGGCCCGTGAGCCCGATCGGGATCGTGAACATCGGGGCCCAGGCCAACAGCATGGCTTTCTTCCTCGGGATGATGGCCACGGTCAACGTGATCCTCGGATCTCTCAACCTGCTGCCCCTGTTTCCGCTTGACGGCGGGCATTTCGCAGTGGCGCTGTACGAGAAGGTGACGGGGCGTCAGGCCAATATGCGAGCGTTGATCCCGATCGCCACCGCGGTGATCGGCATCTTCGTGTTCCTCGGTCTGGTGGCCATCGTGTTGGACATCTTCAACCCGATCAACCTGTAGCGGCCGGGCATTACCGTTAACCCCGTGACCTTCCAACGTCGCATCACCCGCCAGCTCCACGTGGGTTCCGTGCCCGTGGGCGGTGGCGCACCTGTGTCGGTGCAGTCGATGACCACCACCAAGACCGCCGACGTCGATGGCACCCTCGCCCAGGTTTACGCCCTGGCTGGTGCCGGTGCTGACATCGTCCGCATCACCTGCAACGAGGTCGAGGCCGCTCAGGGTCTGGCTGAGATCATCCCGCGGAGCCCGGTGCCGATCATCGCCGACATCCACTATCAGCACCGTCTCGCGCTGGCTGCCATCGAGGCAGGCGTGCAGGGGCTGCGGCTCAACCCGGGCAACATCCGCAAGGAAGATCACATCAAAGAAGTGGCCCGTGAGGCGAAGGCGCGGGGCATCCCGATCCGGGTGGGGGTCAACGCCGGATCGCTCGACAAGGATCTGCTGGAGAAGTACGGGGCGCCAGTTCCCGAAGCGCTCGTCGAGTCGGCGCAGACCGAAATTCGCTACCTGGAGGAAGTCGACTTCACCGATATCAAGATCTCGGTGAAGCACTCCAACGTCCCGTCGATGGTGAATGCCTACCGATTGCTGGCCGACACGATCGACTATCCGCTCCATCTCGGGGTCACCGAGGCCGGCCCGCCTCCTTCCGGGCTGATCAAGTCGGTCGCCGGCATCTCCACCCTCCTCAACGAAGGCATCGGCGACACGATCCGCTTCTCGCTCACCGCGGACCCCGTGGAGGAGGCGAAGGCCGGACGACAGCTCCTCGAGTTCCTGGGACTCCGCGAACGCAAGGGCCTCGACCTCATCGCCTGCCCGTCTTGTGGACGAGCGGAGGTGGACGTCATCGAGGTGGCGACGAAGGCCCAGAAGGCTCTCGAGGAGGCCAACCTCCCGATCCAGGTGGCGGTCATGGGCTGTGTGGTCAACGGTCCGGGCGAGGCAAGGGAGGCCGACATCGGCATCGCTGCTGGCCG
>CAZGWX010000273.1:0-8548 GCA_964529515.1 uncultured Acidimicrobiaceae bacterium | reverse complement strand
TGAGCAGACCCAGCTCCTCGACGGCGTGCATCTCGAACTGGGTGACCGTCTCGGCGCTCTCCCCCGGGCGCTGGATGGGAACGATGTTGGTGAGGGGCTCCGGGGCGATGACCACGGCGGCGGCGTGGATCGAGTCCTGGCGGCGGAGACCTTCGATGCCCTGGGCGGCCTCGATCACCTCGCGCATGGCCGGGTCGGCGTCGCAGAGCTCGCGCAGGCCCTGGGCGTTCGAATACCAGTCCCTGACCTCAGACGGTGCCGACAGGTCAGGCGCGGTCAGCACCTGAACGAGCGTGGGCTCCTTGCCCAGGATCGCCGGCGGCATGGCCTTGGCGAGGCGATCACCGAGGGAATAGGGATGGCCGAGGACGCGGGCAGCGTCGCGGATGGCCTGCTTCCCCTTGATGGTGGCGAAGGTGATGATCTGGGCAACGCGATCCGACCCGTACTTCTCGGAGGCGTAACGGATCATCTCGGAGCGGTACCGCTCGTCGAAGTCCATGTCGATGTCGGGCATCTGCTTGCGACCCGGGTTCAGGAATCGCTCGAAGATCAGCCCGTACTGGAGGGGGTCGATGTCGGTGATGCGCAGGCAGTAGGAGACGATGGACCCGGCGGCAGATCCCCGGCCCGGCCCCACCCTGATCCCGTTCTCCCGGGCGTGGCGGATCAGGTCCCACACGATGAGGAAGTAGGCGGGGAAGCCCATCTCCTCGATGATCTTGAATTCGTGCTCGATGCGGTCCCAGACCTCGGGGCGGGCGTCGTGGCCGTAGCGCTCTCGGGCGCCGTTCTCCACGAGCTTGCGGAGATAGGTGACCTCGGTCTCGCCCTCGGGGACGGTGAACTGAGGCAGGAGGATCTTGCCCAGCTCCAGCTTGGTCTCGACGCGCTCGGCGACCCACAGGGTGTTGTCGCAGGCCGACGGGTAATCGGCGTCGGGGAAGATGGCACGCATCTCGGAGGCCGTCTTCACATAAAAGTCGGAGCCCTCGAAGCGGAGACGGGAGGTCTCACTGCGGAGCGCCCCGGTCTGGACGCAGAGGAGGACGTCGTGCCGATCGTGTTCGTCGCGGAGGGTGTAGTGGGCGTCGTTCGTGGCCAGCAGCGGCGCGCCGATCCGCTTCGAGATGTCGATCAGGTCACCCATGATCCGCCGCTGGGCCGGGATGCCGTGGTCCTGGACCTCGATGAAGAAGTTGTCCCGTCCGAACACGTCCTGGAATCGCCCCGCTGCGGCCAATGCGGCATCGAAGTCCCGCCCTGTGTTGGCGAGACCCTCCTCGGTGGCGGTGTCGGGGCCGAGCAGCTGGGGCACCAGGCCGCCGAGGCATCCGGATGTGGCGATGATCCCCTCGGAGTGCTCGGCGAGGAGCTCGAGATCCATCCGGGGCTTGTAGTAGTACCCGTCGAGGAACGACTTCGAGGACAGCTGGAGCAGGTTGCGATACCCCGTGGGGTTCTCGGCGAGCAGGATCATGTGATAACGCTGGTTCTGAGCCTGTGGCGGGCGATCGAACCGTGAGCCCTCGACGTAGTACGCCTCGATCCCGATGATCGGCTTGACCCCGGCCTCGTTGGCCTTCTTGACGAACTCGACCGCGCCGTAGAGGTTCCCGTGGTCGGTGATGGCGACGGCCGGCTGGTTGTCCGCTGCGGCCGCCTTCATCACCCGATCGATCCGAGCAGCCCCGTCTAGGAGGGAGTACTCGGTGTGGAGATGAAGGTGGGCAAATGACACAAGACCGACTTACAGAGGTGTAGTTCGAGAATCTAACAGGAGGGGCAAGGACCGCGGCCGGGCGGAGTGAGGCGGGAGGTAGGAGATGGGGGTTCCCAACGAGAAGGCCTCTCGCACGAGGCCCTTTCGCGGGAGAGATCGACTGCCCCCTTCCTCCTGGCCTCGTTCCTTGGCCAGCAGGAACCTTCCCCCTTCGCTAACGCTCAGGGGGACCAAGCTAGAGCAGCACCGAGCCGGCGGCGACGAGGGCGATCGCGAGCGCGGCGATGGTCCGCTGCGCCACCGCGTTGCGGCCCTTGACCCGGGACCAGATCTCGCCGATGCCGAACCCGGCAATGAGCCCGCCCAGGTGGGCCTGCCACGCCACGCTCGGGAGGATGAGGGGAATGGCAGCGTTGATGAGCAGCAGCACGCCGATCTGGCGTAGCATCGCCCGGCCAAACGCGGTGTTCCTCCGGTGCAGGGCCCAGCTGGCCCAGATGCCGAACAGGCCGAAGATCGCCCCCGAAGCTCCGACGGCTATCACGTCGAGGTCGCCGGTGAAATACGTCACTGCTCCGCCGAAGCCGGCGGACGCCAGATAGAGGGCGGCGAAGGGCACGCTGCCGACGCCCCTTTCGATCTGAGGACCGAGAACCCACAGCGCCCACATGTTGAAGAGGAGGTGGGTGATCGACCCGTGGAGGAGGACCGGGGTGAAGAGCCGCCACCACTCCCCCGCCGCCACGGCGCGGTTCCACTGGGCGAGGTTGAAAGTGATGTCGCTCTCCAGCGAGCCCATGCCGGTAGCGAAGAAGACGACCACCGCCAGGGCCATGAAGGTCATCGTCACCGGGGCCGAGCGGGCCACACTCTGTCGCGCCGGGTTGGGAATGACACGCTGCACGCCCTCCTGGCGCAGGCACTCGGGACACCGCTGTCCCACGGCGGCGTCGGTCGAGCACGAGGCACAGATCGGGCGCTCGCACCTGCTGCACGTGAGGAGCGTGTGCCGGTCGGGATGCCGGTAACAGACCGGTGCGGCGGTGTCGCTACTGGACTCTGGGGTCACCCGCTCACGGTATCGGATCCGGCGCCGCACCTGGACTCAGGGATTTCAGCACCGCGGTGAGCTCATCGGGGAGGGGGCTCTCCACCACCATATCCTCGCCGGTCGCCGGATGGGTGAGCTCGACCCGGGAGGCATGAAGAAACATCCTCTTCGCTCCGAACCGGTGGCGCCGCCCGGCGTAGACCCGGTCTCCGACGACCGGATGACCGATGGCCGCCAAGTGCACCCGAATCTGATGGGTCCGCCCCGTCTCCAGCCGCACCTCGAGAAGCGCGGACTCGTCGTACTCGTGCACGACCCGGTAGTGGGTCCTCGCCGGCTTCCCTTCGGCATGGGCCGCACGCCGCAGCGGGGTCGACGGGTCCCTGCCGATCGGGGCGTCGACGATGCCGGTCGCGGCTGGCATGCGGCCGTGGACCAGTGCCGCGTAGATCCGGGTCACCTCCCGGCGGCGCATCATTCCAGTGAGCGCGGTGTGGGCCTCTGCGGTTCGGGCCACGACGAGGACGCCCGAGGTGTCGCGGTCGAGACGGTGGACGATCCCCCAGCGGCCCGGCTCGCCGACACCCGCGATTTCGGGGTATCGGTGGAGCAGACCCGCGGCCAGGGTGCCCGTGGCCTGCCCGCTTCCGGGATGGACCACCAGACCGGCCGGCTTGCCGACCACGAGGAGGTGCTCGTCCTCGTAGAGGACGTCGAAGGTGACCTCCTCCGGTGCCATCTCCTCCGGGGCTGTCGGCGGCGTGGCCCGCAGGACCGCTCCCCCCGGGACCCGGGACGAGGCGCCGGCGGGAGCCCCGTCGACAAGAACCCCTTCCTCGACCATGCTCCGGGCCGCGGCTCGGCTGACTCCGAACAGAACGGCGACGGCCTTGTCCACCCTCTCCCCGGCGAGCTCGTCGGGAACTACGAGTTCTCTTGGCGAAACCACGTCGAGATGACTAGCAGGACAACGGCGATGGTGAGGGTGGCATCGGCCAGATTGAAGGTCGGAATCCACCAAAGGTTCACCCAGTCGATGACCTTGCCGTCGAGGATGCCGTCACCCCGAATGATGCGGTCGACGAGGTTGCCGAGCGCTCCGCCCATGACCAGACCCAGCGCCACACGTTCCATGGTGGGGTGGGGGCGGCGCAGCACCCAGAGGACCCCGATCGTGACGAGGATGGCGGCGACACCGAACAGCGGTCCCGCTTCCCCGAACAGGGAGAAGGCGGCTCCCGGGTTCTCGACGAAGGTGAACCCGAAGAAGCCGTCGATCACCCAGACGTCGGCGTCCGCGAACAGAGCCTGGGCCATCTGTTTGGTGGCCTGGTCGGCGGCGACCACGGCCAGTGCGATGCCCACCGGCAGGGCATGGAGCCGGTTCACCTCGCCTTGGCAGCGCAGTCCACGCAGAGCGTGGCGTAGGGGAGCGCCTCGAGACGCTCCACCGGGATGGGCTTCCCGCAACTCTCACAGATCCCATAGCGACCGGCGTCGATTCGCGCCAAGGCGTGTCGGACCTTGCCCAGCAGGTCGACGGTGTTCTGCTCGATGGACAGTTCCTTGGCGTACTCGAGCTTGACCGAGCTGGCCTCGGCGTTGCCCGGGTCGGGGCTGCGGTCGGAGGAGGCCTCGGTCATGCGAGCCTCCTCGATCTCGCGCTCATACTCGGCGATCTGGGTCTCGAGGCTTTCGCGCTCGGTCTCCAGTCGCTTCTTGAAACGGTCTACGGTGCTCTTGGCGAGTTCACGTGGCATGGTCTTTCCCTATGTAAAGGGCCGGAACCCTACCAACGCCGGTCGCGCAACGGAAGATTCCCACACCGGCAGTTATGTCCGACCTCGCAGAGGTCTTACCCTCCCACCCTCGATGACTGAAACGGCTTCCATCTTCTCGCCTCTCCCGCCGGTTCCCGACCACGATGCGTTGGAGCGCCGGATCCTCGAGTGGTGGGAGGAAAAGGACATCTTCGAACGCCTCCGGGCACAGAACGCCGCCGGACCCAGGTTCAGCTTCGTGGACGGTCCAGTCACGGCCAACAAGACCCTGGGAGTGCACACGGCCTGGGGTCGGACTCTCAAGGACGTTTTCCAGCGTTACAAGGCCGCCACCGGCCATCACCAGCGCTATCAGAACGGTTTCGACTGCCAGGGCCTGTGGATCGAAGTGGGCGTGGAACAGGAGCTCGGGCTCAACTCGAAGCGCGACATTGAGGCCTACGGGCTCGAGGAGTTCGCGCGCAAGTGCCGGGAGAAGGTGGCCTGGTCGGTCGGGGAGCTGACACGCGGGTCGAAGCGCCTCGGCTACTGGATGGACTGGGGCGCCGACTACCTGACCTTCGCCGACGCCAACATCGAGTACATCTGGCGCTTCCTCAAGACCCTGCATGGACGGGACATGCTCTATCGGGGTCACCGCTCCACCGAATGGTGCCCGCGGTGCGGGACCTCGATCTCCCAGCACGAGATCACGATGTCGGGGGTCTATCAGGAGAAGTCCGACCCCTCCCTGTCCGTCCGGCTGCCGCTCGTCAACCGCGGCGGCGAGTCGCTGGTGATCTGGACCACGACACCCTGGACCCTTCCCGCCAACGTTGCCGCCGCCGTCCACCCCGACCACGAATACGGCCGAAGGGAAACCGGTGAGTGGGTGGCGGTCGACCGCTTTCCGGATGAAGAGCTGAGCGAGCGCCGGTCGGGCCGAGAGATGGAAGGATGGTCCTACCGCGGCCCCTTCGACGATCTCGACCCCGCCGCCGAAGTCGACCATCGGGTCGTCCTCTGGGACGAGGTCACGATGGACCAGGGCACCGGGATCGTCCACATCGCCCCCGGGTGTGGTTCGGAGGACTTCGAGCTGGGCAAGCGCGAGGGTCTCGCCGTGATCATGCCCGTCGACGAATCCGGCCGCTTCTACCCGGACTTCGGGTGGCTGGCCGGCATGGAAACCACGGCCGCGCGCCAGCCGATCATCAACGAGTTGGAGCGAAAAGGACTACTCGTCGAGTCGACCGAGTACGTGCACTCCTATCCGCACTGCTGGCGTTGCGACACGCCACTCATCTTCCGCATCGCCGACGACTGGTACATCGCAGTCGACAAGATCCGCGACGACCTCCGCGAGGCGAACACTGGAGTGGAGTGGACCCCCGCCTACATGGGCAAGCTCATGGACGACTGGCTCGTCAACATGGGCGACTGGAACATCTCGCGGCGCCGCTACTACGGCCTGCCGCTCCCCTTCTTCCCGTGCGAGTGCGGCCACCTGACGGTGGTGGGCTCCAAGGCGGAGCTGGCCGACCTGGCCGTCTCGGGGATGGAGCAGCTCGAGGAGCTGCACCGTCCCTGGGTGGACCGGGTCACAATCCGCTGCGAGCAGTGCGGAGGTGACGTCAACCGCATCGCCGAGGTGGGCGACGTCTGGCTTGACGCGGGGATCGTCCCGCTCGCCACGCTCGGCTGGGAGAACCCGGAGTGGGTCGAAGGCGGTTACGCCACGGGAGCCGCGGCAGGGCTGACCACGGCCGACCTTCCCGACCATTCCTATTGGGAAGAGTGGTTCCCCGCCGACTGGGTCACCGAGATGCGGGAGCAGGTGCGCCTCTGGTTCTACTCCCAGCTGTTCATGTCTGTCGCCATGGTCGGCCGCTCGCCGTTCCGGGCGGTCCTGGGCTACGAGAAGATGCTGGCCGAGGACGGCCGCGAGATGCACGGCTCGTGGGGCAACCTGATCAGCGCCGAGGAGGCCTTCGAGCGCATGGGGGCCGACGTCATGCGCTGGATGTACTGCGCCCACCCGCCGGACCGCAACCTGCTGTTCGGCTACGACGGCGCCCACGAGGTCCGACGGCGTCTGCTCACTGTGTGGAACTCGGTGAAGTTCTTCGTCGACTACGCCAACATCGAGGGCTTCCGGCCCGACTACTCCGACCTGGACGGCGGCCCCGACGTCGAGCTGACCGAAATCGACCGATGGATGCTGGCCCGGGCCGACGAAGCGGTCGCTGCCGCCCGCGCCGCATTCGAGCGCTGGCGGGCGGACGAGGTCGCCCATGTGTTCGAGTCGTACATCGACGACCTGTCCAACTGGTACATCCGCCGCAACCGGCGCCGCTTCTACGGCCGCGACGAGGCCGCGTTCCGGACCCTATGGGTGGCACTCGTGACGGCCCTGCGCATCGTGAGCCCGATCATGCCGTTTCTCACCGAAGAGCTGTGGAGCACTCTTGTGGCCGGACCGTGCGACGACTCCCCCGAGTCGGTCCATCTGGCCGGCTGGCCAACGACGTTGGGATTCGAGGACCCGGAACTGGTTGCCTCCATGGCCGTGACCCGGGACCTCGTCGAGCTGGGGCGCCGCGCCCGCTCCGAGGCCGGGGCGAAGCTTCGCCAGCCCCTCCGCGCCGCCCGCATCCGCGGCGCCGACGAGGCCCGACGCCACTCGGAGATCATCCGTGACGAGCTCAGGGTCAAGGCGGTCGATTTCGGAGGCGACGCCGTGGTCGAAGTGTCGTACAAGCCGGACTTCCCGGTGCTCGGCCCGAGGATCGGTCCCAAGGTCAAGGAGGTCGCCGCCGCACTGGCCGCCGGCCAGTTCGAGGTCCGGGACGACGGCTCGCTGGTGGCCCGCGGTGAGACGCTGGCGCCGAATGAGGTGGTCCGCACCGAGACGGTCGTCGTCGAAGGCTGGGGCGTCGCCCAGGACGGCAACGTGAGCGTGGCCCTCGACCTCGCCCTCGACGAGGATCTGGTCAGGGAGGGCCGGGTCTACGACCTGGTGCGTGCGCTGAACGACCTGCGCAAGCAGGAAGGCCTGGCGCTCACCGACCGCATCCGGCTGCGCCTCCCGCCGGAGCACACCGATCTGGTGGAGTCACACCGGGACTGGATCGCCGAGGAGGTGTTGGCCACCTCCATCGAGCTCGACGAGACCCTGAAGTCGCCTGCCCTCGAGCGTCAGGCAACTCAGTAGCGGAAGCCGGACCCTCCGTCGTCATCGGAGCCATCCTCCGACTCCGCGCTGTCTGCCGAGTCGTCGGGGTCGTCCATGTCTGCGGAGTCCACTGACTCCGATCCGTCGGAACCAGCCGACGTCATGTCGCCAGCGGAGTCGTCGGAGTCGTCCGGCTCGTCGACTGAGTCGTCGAGGTCGTCGGCGGCGAGTTCGCCGGCGTCGTCCTCAGGCGACTCACCGGAGTCCCACGAGACCTCTTCGTCGGCGACGTCGGCCATGCTGGCATGGCGCGCGGCCGGCTCGGTGCCCGCGATGGCGGCGTCCATCTGATCCAGCCCGTCGGCGACACCCGAGGCGAGAAATGCCAGCTCGCGCCGCACCGCTGCCACCCGGTTGGACAGATCGGCCATCTCCTTTTCGGCATCGGCCCGGGCCTGGGCGCGCTCAGTGACCCAGGAGTCGGCCTCCTGCCGGGCGTCGTCCTTGATGCGGTCGGCCTCGACCTCCGCCTCGGCCCTGATCCGGTCGGCGGCTTCTTGTGCCGCCACCAGGGCACGGCCGACGGCGCTCTCGTCGACGGCGGAGGCGGCCACTGCGGGTGCGGCGGCGACAGCGGAAGCCTCGACCACGGGCTGACCGGCCCTGGCGGCTTCCAGCTTCTCGGTGAGATCACGGATGGTCGCCATGATCTCGTCCAGGAAGTCGTCGACTTCGTTCAGGTCGTAGCCGCGAAGGGCCGTCGAAAACGTCTTCTGCTCAATGTCCTCTGGGGTCAGCATCTCCAACCTCTGTTGCGGGTTCCCGGAGGATAAAGGTTT
>CAZGWX010000272.1:0-2920 GCA_964529515.1 uncultured Acidimicrobiaceae bacterium | reverse complement strand
CGATGTAGCACCACGGGCAGACCACGTCGGACCACACGTCGACTCTCATGCCTTTCCTCTCAGGAGTCGGCGAACTTCGGGGGCGACCTCGGAGGCATATGCCGCCATCTGGTCGCGGTCATCGGTGGACAGGACGAAAGTCGAGAACCCGTAGGTATCGGCGAGCCGTTCGATGGTCTCGATGAGCCGGGCCGTGTCGATGGCCTCCTGGCCCAGGCCGAGGTTGGCGATCCGCCTGATGGCGGACGGGGACCGTCCGGAGCGTTCCGCCGCCTCGTCGATCCGGCGGGTCCGGTCGGCGAGCGCCTCGGGCGAGATGCGCCCGATGCTGGGCACCCATCCGTCTGCCTTCCTCCCGATGAGATCCATCATGCGGGGGCCGTAGGCGCCGACCCAGATCTCCATCTCGTGGGCCGGGGCCGGGCCGCGCTTGGCGCCGGAGATCCGGTAGTGATCGCCGCCCGCTTCGAGGCGCTCAGAAGTCGATGTGTCCCAGATGCCGCGGACGACGTCGATGCC
This sequence comes from uncultured Acidimicrobiaceae bacterium, assembly GCA_964529515.1. Lineage (GTDB taxonomy): Bacteria > Actinomycetota > Acidimicrobiia > Spongiisociales > ZC4RG35 > ZC4RG35. The sequence continues at coordinate 2,401 of CAZGWX010000272.1, read as the reverse complement.
GTCCTCCAACGCATCGAGGGCCTCGCCGGGAGAGCGACGCGGGCCGCCCATGGCCTCGATCGCATCCCAGAACGCGCCAGCTCCGATACCGAGCTCGAAGCGGCCGCCGCTCAGGATGTCGATGCTGGCGGCAGCGCGGGCGAGGACGGCAGGGGGGCGCATCGGAAGCGAGTGGACGAGGCTGGCGAGTCGGATCCGCTCCGTGACGGCGGCGGTCCAGGCGAGAAGCGCCAGCGTGTCGTGAAATCGGGGCTGGTAGGGGTGATCCTGGTACGTGACCAGGTCGAGGCCCACCTGCTCCGCGTGCACGGCCAGGTCGACGGCACCGCGAGGCGGCTCGTTGGAGGGCGTGATGAAAACGCCGAAGCGGACGTCGTGTCCGTAAGAAGGCATCTATTCGGAGAACCGGCGGGCGCTCGGGATCATTCCTCGGCGCAATCCTGGCCATTGACCTCGGGAAGCTCTGCCCACCAGATCTCTACCGGCGCGTCCGCTTCGAGTACGTCTCCAATGGTGAGGGCGAGGCGGTTCCCCACGATGGCTGTCGAGTAGACCTGCATGCTCGGAGAAGGAAGGGCAAGCTCCTGGGAGGTCCAGGAACAGCCATCGGGTGATGTCACGAGAACATGACGGTTGACCCACGGCACGGGAGGCGGGGTGATCTTTGCTTCTATGTCAGCGAGTTCATCGATCGTGAATGTGACCAGAGGCTCGCCTTCCGGCCCGCGATGGATGGTCACGGTTCCAGCTTCTGCGTCAAAGGAAACGGTGGAAGTGAGCGTCGTCGTCCACCGCGCGATCGTTGCCAGCACGGTCACCCGGTCGGTGTCGAAGACCGTGATCAAAGTCGGCGAGATCCGGACCGCGAAACGATCCCGCTCCACCACAACGGTTCCGTCGTCGGCGGGAAGCTGTTCCTCTGTGCCGGGCAACGTGGAGGTGGCCACCAGTGCGATGCCGGAGTCCTTGGCGTGGATGGCTTGGGGATACCAGTCCCATGGAGTGGTGAAGAGTTGTCGAAGCGCGGTCCGGTCCGACCAATCTCCGCCGTCGGTCGAAGTCCGGAAGCGCATGTCCGCCGAGATCGAAAGGAGGCCGCCTCGCCAAGGGAAGACCTGTGCGTTGGAGGCGCCGGTGTCGCCGCGCTCACGCCAGGTGAGGCCATCGGTCGTACTGAACAGTCTCGTGGTGAAGTCTTCGTGTCGCACGCTCCACAACTCGCCATCGTGACCCTCGAACAGCTCGCCTTGGTACCCGACTTCGGGGAGTGATGCGTCGTACCACTCGAGTCCGTCTGAGGTGGCACGGGTCCGGCTCGGGTCCGACTGGTCGAAGCGCTCCGGGTCCATTCCGAGCTCGGAGACCGTGTATTTGGCCAGTGGGATCCCGAGCGGACTGTGAATGACTACCTCGGGTAGACCTTCGTCCTCCTGGTAGACCGTCTGAAACTGCCAATCGGAGGCCCCGAATCGATCTCGGATGAGCCGTTCCAACTCGGTCCACGCCGATGAGAACCCGTACGTAAGCATCAGGTCACTGGTGGTTCCCGACGCGAAAACCTCCCACCCTCCTTCGGGGTCGACGACCGACCTGTTCCAGGACCGGCCGTCCTTCGAGATCCAAAGCGTCGGGTCTCCGGCACCGTCCTGGCCGTATAGGACCAATCCCGCAGAGGTGACCGTTGCACCCTGGATCCGATTCGGCGGTCCGATCGGCTCTCCCCGGTTCTCCCATGCGATCCCGTCACGCGAGACCCGGGCCCTCACTCCCACGATTCCGTCCGCTTCCGAGTCCACTTGGACAACGAGGATCTCGCCGGCGTCGGACTCCATCAGAGCGAGGGGGTAGCCGTCTGGTTCCACCACCTCGAACTCGAGGGGATCCCCCTGGGCGACGAAGGCAACAGTCGTAGTGGGTGCTGCCGGAGCGGCGACCGTGGTGACGGTCGGGATGGTGGTTTCCGCAGTGGGCGGCGGGTCGGGCTGGGTCAAGCCGATGAGGGCAACCAGTCCGGCCGCGAGGCCCATCATTGCCAGCGCCACCGCCTTGGGCCGCTTGGGTCGTTTGGGCTCGCCGGCTCCGGAGGTCTCCGGGGTGACCATGGGTGAGAAACGCTAACGACGGGGTGCGGCGTTCCGCCGATGTGGTCTATGTTGGCCAGCCAATGGCCGAGATCCTTCGCACCGGGGTTGCCGCCGATCCCCACGCCGACATCACCTCCCATGACATCTACGTGGAGGGATTCCCCCATGGGACCTTCCAACGTCTGCGGGAGGCAGAGCCCGTCTTCTGGGTCGACGAGGACGACGGGTCCGGCTTTTGGGCGGTCACCCGCCACGCCGACGTCATCGAGGCGAGCCGGGACTACCACCGGTTCACGGCGTCGCGGGGGATCCGCATC
>CAZGWX010000271.1:0-2803 GCA_964529515.1 uncultured Acidimicrobiaceae bacterium | reverse complement strand
GATCGAGATCGACTGGGCGACCTCTTGCAGGACCGTGGTCTTACCGGCCTTGGGCGGGGAGACGATCAGGCCTCGCTGGCCCTTGCCGATCGGCGCGATCAGATCGATGATCCGGGTGAGGATGTTGCCCGGCTTGCCCTCGACCTCGAGTCGGAGCCTCTGGTCGGGGAAGAGGGGAGTAAGGCTCTCGAACTTGGGCCGATTCACCGCCTCGTCGGGATCCACGCCGTTGACCTTGTCGACACGGACGACTGCGGCGAACTTCTCCTTCGACCTCGGGGGACGGATCGGTCCGGAGATGATGTCTCCCTTGCGGAGACGGAACTTCCGCACCTGGTTGGCCGAGACGTACACGTCGCGGTCGCCCGCGGTGTAGCCCGTCACCCGGAGGAAGCCGTAGCCCTCGGGGAGGATGTCGAGGAGGCCCTCCCGGGTCTCGAGATCGCCTTCGGGGATTTCATCCTCGCGTGGCCGACGGTCGCGGTCGCGGCGATTTCGGTTCCGGTCACGCCGCTGGCCGCCGTCCTGGCGATGGTCGTCGCGATCGCCGCCGTTTTCGGACGCGGCCGGAGCCTCGCCTTCGGGACGCTCGGTGCGAGGCGTGGCGCGGGGCAGGTCGAGATCGGGTGTTTCCTCCTCGGTGATGCCACCGGCCTCCATGAGAGCCGAGATCAGTCTCGACTTCTGGAGTCCGTCAGCTTCGACGCCGACCGCCTCGGCGATCTGCTTCAGTTCTTCGATCGACTTGCTCTGTAGTTGAGCTCGTGTGGTCATGAGATCCTTCGCGACTCGTCCCCGTGGGGAGCAATCGGATGGGTACGTCCGCACGCACAGGACACCGGAAAGTGCACGAATGCTGCGGGAGCGGCCACCGGTCGATTACCCGGTGACAGTGTCATCGTAGTCGGACACTGCACTTGCGCAAAGCAAGGTCAGCCGAGAATGTCCAACAACGCTTCCGCGCTGGCGTCGATGGCCTGGTGTCGTTCCTCCAAGACAGCCAAACGGGCAAGGCTCAACGGTAGCTCAGGAGGTTCTCCGATCGCCTCCGCGACCACATCCACGAACTTCGCCGGATGGGCCGTGGCCACGACCAAGCGGGGCCGGTTCCCAGGCACCTCCGAGGACACCTTCCACGCCGCTGCCGTGTGAGGGTCGAGGAGGTAGCCGTACTGCTCGTGCACCGAGGCGATGGTCGCCCTGATGGCGGCATCGTCGGCCCACCCGGAGCCGAAGTCGCTCCGGGCCCAGTCCGGCAGCCGCTCGAAGTTGGACGGGACCTGAATGTCCATCGCCGGCGCCACAGTCGGTACGACCTTGGCAGGCCGGTCGATTCCGGACGCCAGGATGTCGGCCAGGTAACGATTGGCGTTGGTGGCGACGACGATCCTCTCGATGGGAGCCCCCATCTGGCGGGCCGTCCACGCCGAGTAGGCGTTGCCGAAGTTGCCGGTAGGGACGATCACCTCGAACCGCGCGCCCATTCGGGCGGCGGCATGCACGTAGTAGCCCGCCTGCACCGCAATCCGGGCAAAGTTGATCGAGTTGACGGCCAGCAGGTCGGGACGGCGGCCGAAGGCCTCCTTGACCATCGCCTGACAGTCATCGAAGGTGCCCCGCACCGCCAGCACCCTCACAGTCGGATCGTCGACTGTGGTCATCTGACGACGCTGTGTCTCGCCGACACGACCCTCGGGGAACAGGACGACGATGGGGAGTCGCCCCCGGCACGCCTCGATCGCGGCCGACCCGGTGTCACCGCTCGTCGCCACCAGCACCGTCCGGTCGGGCACGGAGCGGGCGAGGAGGCGCGCCACCACGCCAAGGGCATGGTCCTTGAAGCTGAGAGTCGGTCCCCAGAAGAGCTCGAGGACCGAACGGTCCCCTGCCTTGACGATCGGAGCGATCTCAGGATGGGTGAAGGCCCGCGCCGCCTCGTCCACGATGGCCTTGGGATCGTCCGACCCGAACAAGCGGAGCGTCGCCGCAACGGCCTCGTGGTAAGACCAGTGCTCCCAACCTTCCGGCAAGGTGGGGAAGTCGACCGGGGTGTAGAGCCCGCCATCGGGAGCCAGCCCTGTGACCAGGGCGGTCTCGAAGTCGACCGTGGATTCGGACCGAGTGGAGCGGTACCTCACCGGGCGAGGCTAGGAGTGCTCGGCCTCTTCGTGGGCAGTCGTGACTCCCCCGGGCGTGGGGACGGCCGGGTGTCCGAGCACCGCGATGACGATCACGGTGATCAGGGCAGCTCCGACGCCGAGGATCCACTGGCCGACGCCGATCACGACGCCGATACCTGCCGTAACCCAGATGCCCGCGGCGGTGGTCAGCCCGGTGATCGTCTCGCCCGAGCGCATGATCGCTCCGGCCCCGAGAAAGCCGATTCCGGTGGCGATCGCCGCCGTTACTCGAAGCAGGTCGAGGCGGTTTCCGCTGGCGATCTCGGCGGAAGCCGTGAAGAGTGCCGCCCCGAGAGCGACCAGCATGTGGGTGCGCAGTCCGGCCGGCTTGTCGTGTCGCTGGCGGTCGTACCCCACCGCGGCGCCGAGTAGAGCGGCCACAAGCACTCTCAGCAGCATCTCCAGCTCGGGGTTCATGACGCCGCAACCGTACCCCACCCCCGGCGGGCACAACCGCCTGGCCACCTAGAATGTGGTGTTCCGCTCCCGTAGCTCAGGGGATAGAGCACCGGCCTCCGGAGCCGGGTGCGCAGGTTCGAATCCTGCCGGGAGCGCCTTCGGCCGGTGCGGCACCGGGCCCCCACGATGGCCGGCTGGCACTGGTTCGAATCCTGCCAGGAGCG
>CAZGWX010000270.1:0-5916 GCA_964529515.1 uncultured Acidimicrobiaceae bacterium | reverse complement strand
GGCCGCAGGGCCGCGCCCCAGGGTCCGGAGCACGTTGGAGGTGCCTGGGTTGCCCGATCCCACCTCCCGAATGTCGACCCCTCTCATGCGGCCGACCACGACCGCGAAGTCGAAGCTGCCGACGACGTAGGCACCGACGATGGCGAGCGCGATGTTCACGAGCCGATCATAAGGGAGGGAATGGAAGAGGCCCGACGCGGGTTCTAGAGTTGCGGTCCGGTCAGGCCGATTTCCCATGCCAACGTACGAATACTCCTGCAAGAAATGCGGTGAAAGCCTGGAGGTTTTCCAGAAGTTCACCGACAAGGCGCTGAAGACGCATCCCGCATGCGGCGGAGAGCTGAAGAAGGTCCTGCACGCCAGCGGGATCGTCTTCAAGGGCTCCGGCTTTTACGCCACGGACAAGCGCGCCTCCAGCGCGTCCAAGACCTCATCGTCATCCGACGGTTCCAAGGACAAGCCGAAGAAGGCTAAGGACACACCCAAGGCCGACACGGCCACAGCCGCCGCCGCCGACTGAGCGACGCGCCCCTTCCTTTCGCCCCGGCCAGGACGTAGCGTCGAACCGTGCTGTGGTTGAACCGACCGCCATGGGCCCGATGGCTCGCCGCGGCGTCCCTCATCGGCCTCGCCATCTGGTTCGAGACCCGGCCGCACGAGGCGCCACTTCCGGCTGACCCGGCGGTGGCCGCAGAACCGGCAGCAGCCGCTCCGCCGGGGTGGTGGTCTTTCCCAGTCGACCTGTCACCTGGGACCGATACGGGAGACCGGGTCCTGGTGCTCATCGTGGACACGGGCGAAGCGGTCGAGGGTGAAGTAACCCGCGGTCCCGACGACGACCCGTTCGGGTCGGGCCGCGGCCTGGTGGCGGTACCACCGGAGAGAGCGGCCGAGGCCGCGGCTGCTGCGGCCACCGGCGGCGTGGTCATCCTCGTCGCCACCGACTGATCTGGAACGAGCCTCATCCAACTAGCGTGCCCGGGTGCTCTCCGCCGCCATATGGGGCCTGGTCCAGGGTCTCACCGAATTTCTCCCCGTCTCCTCATCGGGGCACCTCGTCATCATCCCCGCATTCCTCTCCCGCCTTGGCCTCGACGTGTCACAACCGGGCTTGGAGGTGGCTGCGGTCCTCCACCTGGGCACTTTGGTCTCGGTCCTCGCCTATTTCCGTGCGGACGTGGCACGGATGCTCCGCTTCCGGTCCGATCCGCAGGGGCGGCAAATGCTCGGACTGGTCCTGCTGGGGACGCTTCCTGCCCTGGTGGGGTTCTTCGTCGAGGAACCCCTCGACCGCTTTCAACAGACCGTGGCCAATGTCGGATGGGCCTTGATCGCCACCGGTGTGATCCTCCTCGTCGGCCAGCGCTTCTCCCAGGGCACGAGGAGACTCGAGGAGGCGCGGCCACTCGACGCGGTCATCGTCGGCATCGCCCAGGCAATCGCCCTGATTCCGGGCGTCTCACGCTCGGGCGCCACCATCACCGCGGGCAACATCAGGGGCCTGCACCCGGCCGAAGCCGCCCGCTACTCGTTCCTGCTCGGCATCCCCACCATCGCCGGGGCAGGGATCCTCCAACTGCCGGATCTGGCCGGCGCTGGTCGCATCGATGGGGCGCTTCTAGTGGGATTCGTCACTGCTGCGGTGTCGGGCTACCTCGCCATCGCCTTGCTCCTGTCTGCGATTCGCCGAGTCGGCCTCGTCCCGTTCGCCGTCTACGCCCTGGCGGCAGGTGCCCTCACGGTGGCGTTCCTCTGATGCCCGACCGGAACGTCCTGCAGAACCCGCTCCAGCCTTGCGGGACCGATCCACTCACCGGATGGTTCCGTGACGGATCCTGTCGGACCGGGCCGGACGACCTGGGAAGTCACACGATTTGCGCGGTGATGACCCGGGAGTTCCTCGCCCATCAGAAAGCCATCGGCAACGACCTCACGACCCCGGCTCCCCAGTACGCCTTCCCGGGATTGGCCCCCGGCGACCGATGGTGCGTGACTGCGCGCAACTGGCTACGGGCGTATCAGGACGGAGCGGCCGCTCCGGTTGTGCTCGGCTCCACCCATGAGGCGGTCCTCGACATCGTCCCACTCGCGGTGCTGACCGAACACGCCGTCGACGTGCCCGACACGCCGGCGAGCCTCGAGTAGGTCAAAGAACGGCGGCCAGCCCGACGTGGACCCCGCCGGGCAGCGATTGGACACGCTGAGCCGCAAGCACGGCACCCGAAGCGAACGAGTCGTAGCTGGTCGACATGTGCTCGATCGAGAACAGCTCTCCGCGGTTGGACATCACGACCTCCTGATGGGAGATCAGGCCGGGGAGCCGCACCGCGTGCACCCTCACCCCCTGGACGTCGGCGCCCCGGGCACCGGTGACCAACTCGGTACCGTGATCGACCGACGACCCACTCCCCTCAGAGATCCCCATGGCGGTGGCCAGCGCGGTCCCCGAAGGGGCGTCCGGCTTGGTGGAGTGGTGGCGCTCGATCACCTCGGTGGCCTCGAAGTGCTGCGCCGCCTCGGCTGCGAACTTCATCATCAACACCGCACCGATGGCGAAGTTGGGCACGACGAGACAGGGACGATCAGTCCCCCAGAGGCCGCGCAGCCCCTCGAGACGCTCCGGAGTAAAGCCCGAGGTCCCCACGACAGCCGCCGCCCCCAGGTGGCGCCAAGCCTCCAGGTTGGCGAACACCTGGTCGGGGTGGGCGGTCTCGATCACGACGTCGGCCGAGATCGCAGCCGTGTCGCCGGTGACCTCGACACCCTCCATCACTTGGCCGGCTCGGTTGGGGTTGTAAAGGCCCGACAACTCCAAGTCGGGAGCCGTCGCGACTGCGGCAATGATCGGAGACGCCAGCTTGCCGCCCGCCCCCGATACAGCGACACGGGTCACTTGGAAGTCTCCTCGACCAGGGCCTCTTCGAATGCCCGCAACGTTGTGGCGACGTCCTCGTCGGTGTGCGCCGCACACACGAACCAGGGCTCGAGTGCGTCGGGACAGGGCATGACACCACGGCGGATCATCCCGAACAGGACCGCTTCGTAGAGCGCAGCGTCGTGACGGGCGGCGTCCCTGACGTCGCGCGGCTCGCCGGAGCCCAAGAAGATCGAGAACATCGAAGGATGTCCGATCACGGAGCCTTCGACGCTCCGGTCCGAGAGGATTCCGCGGATGCCATCCATCAGGGCGCTGCCGGTCTTCTCCACCCTGGCCAGTGGCTCGCCAGTGGCCAACTCGCTGACAGTCGCCTTGGCGGCCGCGGTCGACAGGCCGTTGCCGGCATACGTCCCGGCCTGAGAGACGCCGCCGTCTGCCCAGGCTTGGAGGACGTCTCCCCTGGCCGCAATGGCGGCCACCGGGAAGCCGTTCCCCATCGCCTTGGCGAATGTTGCGAGGTCGGGGGTCACTCCAAAGAGTTCCTGCGCGCCGCCGAGCGCGATACGGAAGCCTGTCTTGACCTCGTCGAAAATCAAGACCGAGCCGTATTGGTCGCACAGGCGACGGAGACCTTCGAGGAAGCCGGGCTGGGGCATGATCCCGAACGCGTTGCCCATCACGGGCTCGACGATGATGGCGGCGATGGTCTCCCCTTGGGACCGGAACATCCTCTCCACCGCCTCCAGGTCGTTGTAGGGGAGGGTGCGCACATACGAGCGGATCGTCTCTGGGATGCCGGAACTCGTCTGCACGGGAATGGGGTCGTAACGGGAACCGAAAGTCTCCGGATCCGTGCCGGCGGTGGAGAACAGGACGTAGTCGTGGACCCCGTGGTACTGGCCCTCGAACTTGAGGACGATCTCGCGACCCGTGAACGCGCGCGCGATGCGGATGGAGTGCATCGTCGCTTCGGTGCCGGTGTTGGCGAACCGCATCCCCTCGGCCCAGGGGATGGCCGAGCGCACCGCTTCGGCCGCCTCCACCTCGCGTCTCTGGGTCATCGCAAAGGTGGTCCCGTCGGCTGCAGCTTCGGCAACCGCGGCGACCACCGCCGGATGGCCGTGACCGAGGATCACCGGGCCGAAGCCGAGCTGGAAGTCGACGTATCGCTTCCCGTCCATGTCGAAGACATGACCGCCCTCGCCTCGGTCGATCACCATCGTGTCGTCCGGGCCCCAATAGCGGAACATGCTGGACACACCGTTGACCAGCGCGCCCCGGGCTCGGCGGAACGATTCGGCTGTCCGGTCTCCCTGGAGACTCATGGCCCTCCTTCGGCTCTGGCGGTGAGGATACCGAGCTAGCTTTTCCGCCATGGCCAAGGATCTCGACCTCTTCATTGCCGGCGAGTGGACGACGGGGACCGGCGACGACCACTACGAAGTCCGCTCCCCGGTGACCGGCGAGCACATCTACAACGTCCCCAAGGCGTCCGCGGCCGACGTCGATCGGGCAGTCGCCGCGGCCCGGGAGGCGACCGAGGAGATGCGCCACTGGACTGCCTTCGAACGCGCCGAGTTGTGCCTGCGCATCTACGAGCTGTGGCAGAGCCGCGTCGACGACGTGGCCCGCATTCTCACCATGGAGCAGGGCAAGCCCTTCGAAGCCGAGGCCGTCGACGACATCGCCGAGTCGGGCGACTACTTCCACATCGCCGCCGAGGACGTCAAGAGGCTCGCCGGCGAGGTGCTGCCGACAACCGAACGCACACGGCGAATGTTCACCGTCCATCGACCGGTCGGTGTGTGGGCGGCCATCACCCCCTGGAACTTCCCCGTGATGATCCCGATGGAGTACGTCGGCCCCGGCCTGGCCACGGGCAACGCCCTGATCGTCAAGCCGCCTGAGTTCACCTGCTGGGCGCTCCTCGAGATGGCGAAGGTGTTCGAAGATGCCGGGGTGCCCGCCGGGGCGATCTCGATCATTCCCGGCGCCGGCGAGATCGGCGAGGCGCTGGTGACGCATCGCGGCATCGACGCCATCGGTTTCACCGGCTCGTCGGCCACCGGCGCCCGCATCGTCTCCTCGATGGGTCTGAAGCGGTCGATCATGGAGATGTCCGGCAATGGGCCGACCATCGTCACCGCCGACGCCGACATCTCCAAGGCCGCGGAGGCCGCGGTGTACGGCGCCTACTACAACGCCGGCCAGGTCTGCGTCGCGACCGAACGCCTCATCGTCCTCGACGAAGTCCACGACGAGTTCGTGGAGGCGGCCATGAAGGCAGCCGAGGAGGTCCGCTTGGGCGACCCCTTCGACGAGGCCACCAACATGGGACCGCTCAACAACGAGCCCACGGCGCAGAAGATGGACCGCCACATGGCCGACGCCGTGGAGCGGGGCGCCGAGGTCCTAGTCGGCGGCAAGCGAGCCGCCGGCTATCCCACCGACCTGTACTACGAGTTCACGATCCTCGACCGGGTGCCCGAGGAGTCCGCGGTGTCCCAGGAGGAGTCCTTCGGGCCGGTTCTCCCGATCCTCACCGCCCGCGACGACTCCGACGCTATCGCCGTCGCCAACCGCACCCGGCTCGGTCTTCAGGCCGCGGTCTTCACCAACGACCTGACCAAGGCTTTCTATTACGCCGACCGGATCCGATCTGGAACAGTGATCGTCAACGACTCGACGGACACCTGGGAAACGTTCCAGCCGTTTGGCGGTGCCGCCGGCACCGACACCGGCTGGGGACGCCAGCGGATCCACGAGTTCACCGACTTGCAAACCATCGTGTTCAGTCTCCGCGAGGAGCCGTGACCCCCTAGTAGGTTTCAGACCGCTCGGAACTGAGGAGACACCTATGGCCAACATCGTGCGCGCCGCCCTCGTCCAGACCGCGTGGACCGGTGACAAGGAGTCGATGGTCGAGAAGAACGTCAAGTACGCGCGTGATGCCGCGGCCCAGGGTGCGCAGGTCCTCTGCTTCCAGGAGCTGTTCAACGCCCCGTACTTCTGCCAGGTGCAGGAAGACGACCACAAGG
>CAZGWX010000269.1:0-9964 GCA_964529515.1 uncultured Acidimicrobiaceae bacterium | reverse complement strand
GCAGCGGGTGGCTCCACGCCCGCCTTGCCAAAGAGAGTGCGCTCGTCGATCCCGAGGATCGCCACGAGAGTCAGCAGGACGGTGGGGTCCTTGGGTACCGACCGTTCCGCCTCCCACGATCGGATCGTGGCCGGAGACCGGCCGACCAGCTCGGCGAGGCGCGTCTGGCTCATGCCTAGTTTCGTGCGGCGGTAACGAACGGTGCGGCCGAAGCTGCGCTCAGGCATGAGGGAATGCTACGGGCCTAAGGCCCGTAGCATTCGTACTTGGTACTTGGTACTTGGTACTTGGTACTTGGTACCTACTGCTTGACAGCAGCGATCTCGAACTCGAGGGTCACCTTCTCGGAGACAAGCACGCCGCCCGCCTCGATGGCGAGGTTCCAGGAGACGCCCCAGTCCTTGCGGTTGATCACGGTCGATCCTTCGAAGCCCACCCGGGTGTTGCCCCACGGATCGGGGGAAGCACCGAGGAAGTCGACATCGACGGTCACCGGTTTCGTGACGCCGCGGATGGTGAGGTCACCGGTCACCTGCCATGTGTCCGGCCCACCCTCGATCGCGGTCGTCTTGAAGGCGATCTCGGAAAACTGGTCCATCGCCAGGAAGTCGTTGGAGCGAATGTGGTTGTCACGGTCGGCGTTGCGGGTGTCGATGCTGGCTGCCTTGATGGTCAGCTCCCCAGACGAGTTGGACGGCTCGTCTCCATCGAGGTTGAGGGAGCCCTCGAACTCATTGAACTGGCCGCGGACCTTGGTCACCATGGCATGGCGGGCCACAAAGCCGAACCGGCTGTGGCTCGGGTCTATGGCGTATGTGCCTGTCAGCTGCGACAGGTCTTGAGCCTGGGTAGTGGTCATGAAACGTTCCCTTCGGTTGATGTGTCAACAATACTACAGGAAGATGGATGACATGTCAACTGCTGGGCGCTAACATGGCTACATGGATGCCAGCGTCACCGTCGACAACCTCGAGGCCGCGGCCTGGAATGGCTTTCAGCGCATGGCGGTCGGGATGGCCACACGCCTCAACCGCCGCCTCTCCTCCGAGTCGGGGATCTCCCTATCCGACTATGAGGTGCTCTCCTCGCTGGCGGATGCGGAGACGGGAACTCTGCGGGCCTTCGAACTCGGCGCCGACCTCCAGTGGGAGAAGAGCCGCCTTTCCCATCACCTGAAGCGGATGGAGAACCGCGGCCTCGTGAGCAGGCGGGTCTGCGACAGCGATGGCCGGGGACTCTGGGTGTCGATCACCGAAAAGGGCCAAACGGTCTACGACGATGCCTCTCAGGCGCACCGCGACTTGGTGAACACGCTCATGATCGGCCGCCTCGATCGCGATCAGCTGGCCACCCTCGCAGTCATCTCGGACATAGTCCTCGTGGGGATGACCGACGAGATCTGTGCCGACTGACCATCCGGGCAGTAAGTCCCTCTGGAACCGGACCAAGGCCCTCAGCGAACCGCCCGATCGGTCAATATGGTTACGTCAAGAAAGGACGTGACATGAAGAGATGGGCATACATCGCGACGATCGTCTTCGGGGTCGTGCTGGTGGCCGGGGCCGCCGGCACCTGGTGGATGGTGTCGGACACTCTCGCCAACCAGCGAATAACCGTTGCTGAGGACGCTGATTGCGCCGCCGGCAGTCAGGTGAAGGGGCCGTGGAGCGCCTTCTGCCAGGCACGGATCATCGACGCGCACACCCTCGAGCTCACCGACGGCAAGACCTATGCCGAGCTCGATCGCGAGGACCCCTTGCGGCAGACGGCCATGAACTCATCTTTCCTCCAGGCCTCGCTCTTCACTTCAGTCCTCGCCTTTGGCGTGGCCGGGCTGGCGGCCCTGGCGGGGGTGATGTTCGTGTTGCTTGGCCTAGGGATGAAAGACGTGGCCCACAAAGCAGGGGAAGTCACCTGACCTGAGTACTTGGTACTTGGTACTTGGTACTTGGATCAGCTCCGCCGCGACTGTCCAAGTACCATGTACCAAATACTGTGCTCCGGGCGCTATGTCCGGCCACTTCACCGCCCCCTGGCTCCGCGCCCCCGCCACGCCGCGGTACCGTCCGAGCTGTGGGACAGGTCATTTCCGTAAACTCGGCGACTGTGGGCCAGATCGCGGTGTTCAGCCTCGACCGGTCCCTGACCGGCCAGGACCCGAGAGTCTTCACCGGCCCGCAGCCGGAACCGGCCGATGCACTGTCCCGGATGGCCGCCCGAATCTTCGCCGATCCCGAGGTCACCCACGTCCACGTCCTGTCCAACGTGGTCACGGTGGGCCGGAGCGACGAATGGGACATCGGAACGCTCAACGCGGCGAAAGACACCATCGCCACGATGTTCATCCACTACGGGGCGGAGGAACCCGACCAACTCCGGGCCAAGCACTACAACGCCACCATCTCCCACATCCGGGCCCACAATTCTGATCTGTGGGTAATCAACGTCCGGCCCGACGAGGCGCCGCAGGACTACAAGCCCGGCCAGTACACGACGCTCGGGCTCGGTTACTGGGAGCCCCGGTCCGACGAAGCGCCCGAGGAGTTCGATCCCAAAAAGCACGACCGCATGGCCCTGCGCTCGTACTCGGTGTCGTCATCGATCGTCGACGAGAGGGGCAATCCCGTCCCTCGGGGCGGCCGCGAGGTCGAGTTCTACATCGTCAAGGTCCGGCCCGGGCAGGTGGAGATCCCGGCGCTGACCCCGCGCTTGTTCCTGAAGGATGTCGGGGACCGGCTCTACATGGGCCGCAAGTTCGCCGGCCGCTACACCCTCGAGGGGATCGAGCCCGCGGACAACCTGCTCTTCCTCAGCACCGGCACCGGAGAGGCACCCCAGAACGCCATGATCAGCGAGTTGCTGCACCGGGCCCACGAGGGCCGCATTCTCAACGTGGTCTGCGTCCGCTATCTCGCCGACCTGGCCTACACGGAGGAACACGCCCGGGTCGAATCCGGCTGGCCCAACTACACCTATCACGCTTTCGCCACGCGGGAGCCCGCAGCGGGCACCGAGAAGAAGTACATCCAGGACCTGATCCTCGACGGCACCGTCGAGAAACTGATGGGGGCGCCCCTCGACCCCGCCAACACCCACGTGTTCATCTGCGGCAACCCGGCGATGATCGGGCTTCCGCAGTGGGGGCAGAACGGGGCACTGACTTTTCCGCCCACGCTGGGGGTGGCTCAGATCCTCCACGAACGGGGGTTCACCCTCGACTTCAGGCGCGATAAGGGCAACGTCCACTACGAGGAGTTCTGGACCGAGCGCGGTGCGGTGGAACCGGCTGACGAGTGAGCCGAAGCCGGTGGGTCAGCCGCGTTCGCGACGCTGGGCCTCCGCCACTGCGATCGCCGTCATGTTGACCACGTCCGACACCGACGCGTCGCGCTGCAGCACGTGCACGGTCCGGGACAGGCCGGTGAGGATCGGACCGATGACCTCGGCGTTGGCGAGGCGGTTCAACAGCTTGTAGGAAGCGTTGGCCGCTGTGAGATTGGGGAACACCAGCACATTGGGCATCCGCTCCAGGGGGCCATCCGGCCGTCGGGCGCGGAGCAGGTCAGGCACAACTGCAGTGTCCGCCTGCATCGGTCCATCGGCGGCGATATCGGGGCGTGATTGGCGAAACACGTCGACCGCACTCGACACCCGATCCGGTTCCTCACCGGCCGCCGAACCGAAGTCCGAATAGCTGACGAAGGCCACCCTCGGATCCCGGTCGAACAGCACCTCGGCGGTCTCCACCGCCGCCACGGCGATTTCGGCCAGCTGCTCGGCAGTGGGCTCTATGTTGACCGCACAGTCGGTGAAGAAGAGCGGTCGGCCACCCACCATGACGAGATAGACGGCGGAAACGATGGTCCGGCCGTCTTCGACCTTGAGCACCTGGAGAGCGGGCCGGATGGTCTCCGGATAGAAAGTGGCGAGCCCTCCCAAGACCGCATCGATCTCTCCCTCCCGCAGCATGATGCAGGCGTACATGTTGGGGTCGAGGACCTGCCTCCGGGCCTCCTCGATGGTCAGCCCGTGATCGCGCCTCGCTTCTTCGAGAACCGCGGCGTAGCGCTCGGTGTCACCATTTGCGGGATCGGCGATCTCGATGCCGTCGAGGGGGATGGACAGCCCGTCGGCGCGCTGCGCGATTGTGACCGCCGACCCGACGAGGACCGGGCGGGCGATGCCCTCGTCCCGTGCCCGCCGCGCGGCGCGGATGATGCGGGTGTCCTCTCCGTGGGGAAACGCCACCCTCTTGGGCTCGGCCATGGCCTTGTTGGTGATGGCGTTGACGAGAGCATGAGAGGCGCGGAACCGCGTCTGGAGTTCCGTTCGATATGCCTCGAAATCCTCGACGGGCCTTCGGGCCAAGCCCTCATCCATCGCGGCCCGGGCGACCGCTGGAGCCACAGTGGACAGAACCCTGGAGTCGAAGGGCTTCGGGATGAGGTAGTCCGGGCCGAACTGGAGGTTCTCGAGGTCGTAAGCGCGGAGGACCGAGTCAGGCACTGGAGCACGGGCGAGGTCGGCGAGAGCGTGGGCCGCGGCGATCTTCATGCCCTCCGACACTCCCCGTGCCCGTACGTCGAGGGCGCCCCGAAAGATGAAGGGGAAGCCGAGCACGTTGTTGACCTGGTTCGGATAGTCGCTCCGTCCGGTCGCCATGATCACGTCGGACCGCGCGGCCTTGGCCTCGGGGTACCCGATCTCGGGGTCGGGGTTGGCCAGAGCGAAGACGATCGGCTGGTCGGCCATGGACCGGACCATGTCCGGGCTCACGGTTCCCGCCACCGAGACGCCGAGGAAGGCGTCGGCGCCGACGAGGACGTCGGCCAGGCTGTTGGCGTCGGTCTCGATGACGAACTCGGCCTTGGGGCCGGCCAGATCCTCCCGACGGGTGTTGATCACGCCACGGGAGTCGCAGAGGGCGAGGTTGTGGGCACTGACACCGAGTGCCATGAGGAATCGGGCACAGGCTATTCCGGCGGCGCCGGCACCGGCCACGACCACCCGGGTGTTCGAAATGTCCCTTCCGGTGATCTCGACGGCGTTGAGGAAAGCCGCACCTCCGATGATCGCTGTCCCGTGCTGATCGTCGTGGAAGACGGGGATGTCGAGCCGGGCCCGGAGGGTCTCCTCGATGTAGAAGCACTCGGGAGCCTTGATGTCTTCGAGATTGATGCCGCCGACGGTGGGGGCGAGCATCTCACAGAAGCGGATGACGTCGTCGGGATCGGTGGCGTCGATCTCCAGGTCGAAGACGTCGATGTCGGCGAACCGCTTGAACAGCACCGCTTTCCCCTCCATCACCGGCTTGCCGCCGAGCGGACCGATGTTGCCGAGACCGAGCACGGCCGTCCCGTTGCTGACGACAGCGACGAGGTTGCCCCGGTTGGTGTAGAGAAAGGCGGCGTCGGGGTCTTCGGCAATGACCAGGCAAGGCTCGGCCACACCAGGGGTGTAGGCGAGGGTCAGGTCGTGTTGCGTCGCGGTCGGCTTGGTGGCTCGAATCTCGGTCTTGCCGGGTCGCGGATGGGAGTGATACTCGAGGGCTTCGGAGAAGCCAGGTCTTCTGGCCATGGTCCAACCCTATCGGAGGCAAGTAGCCGTACCCGGTAGGCCCTGCGACAATGAGGGCAATGCTCGAAACCGCCCCGCCCATCTCGGCCGAGAACGGCTACAAGGTGATGGCCGGATGGAGGGTCGGCCAGTCGCCCGAGGAGACCACGACCCGATCCGGCCTGCTCGTGCCTGTCGGCACCAAGGACGGCAACGACGCCTTGGCCCTCGTCGACGTGCAGACCGGCCAGCGCTTCTGGGCGGTGCCCACCGGGGCATGGCGTTTCATATGGCCCCCCACCGGGAAGCCTGTGATCGCGGTGCGCGAGTCCCAGATCATCGCCGAGGAGGAGCTGGAGCACGTCGGGGACGAGGGTACGTACCTCTGATCCGGGTAATTGGCTCTCGCCGGCGCCTCGACTCGGGCACGATCGAATACGCAACATGACCCAGGATCACACGTCCCGCCGCGGCCGCCGCCTCACTGCCACCGTCACCGACCTCGAAGTCACGGTTCAGCGCGCCTTCCTCGTGGGCGTCGTGCTGCCGGGCCAACTTGATGAGACGGAGGCAAGGTCGCTCGAAGAACTGGCCCTGCTCGCCGACACTGCCGGCGCCGAGATCATCGACGTCGAGATGGTGCGACGGTCCGAGATCGACCCGGCCACTTACATCGGCAAAGGCAAGGCGGCCGAGCTCGCGGAACTGACCAGCGCCCTCGATATCGACGTCGTTCTGTTCGACCATCAGCTGTCGCCTGCCCAGCAGCGCAACCTCCAGAACCAGTTCGGCTGCGACGTCGTCGACCGGGAAGGCCTGATCCTGGACATATTCGCCCAGCACGCCCGGTCCAAGGTCGGCGCCATCCAGGTCGAGCTGGCCCTGCTCCGGTACCACCTCCCACGCCTGCGGGGAAAGGGAAAGAGCATGTCGCAGCAGGCCGCCGGCGCCGGCATCACCAACCGCGGACCTGGTGAGACCAAGCTCGAGCTCGACCGCCGCAAGATCCTCACCCGCATCTCCAAGCTGGAACGTGAGTTGAAGGCGTCCGTGGGCCACCAGGAGACCCAACGCAAGCAGCGCCGTCGCAGCCTGATCCCCCAGGTGTCCATCGTCGGCTACACCAACGCGGGCAAGTCGACGCTGCTCAATGCACTCACCGATTCCGACGCATTGGTCGAGGACCGGCTGTTCGCGACACTCGACCCAACCGTCCGCCGCTTCGAAGCGGCGGGTCATCGTCCTTTCCTGATCGCGGACACCGTCGGATTCGTCCGTCGGCTCCCACACGGCCTGGTCGAGGCGTTCCGGTCGACGCTGCAGGAAGCCGCCGAGGCCGACCTGCTGCTCCACTTGGTGGATGGGACCGACTCCGACCTCCCCGGCCAGATCGCCGCCGTGCGCGAGGTGCTCGCCGAGATCGAGGCCGACGCCATTCCCGAGCTCCTGGTGATCAACAAGGCGGACGTCCTCACCGACACCCAGCGGAAGCGGACCTCCAACCTCTACCCCGACGCCGTCCTGGTCTCGGCCCTCACCGGCGAAGGGCTCGATGAACTGGTCGAAGCGCTGTCGGCGGCGCTGACCGCCGGCCTCGTCACTCTGACTCTGGCGATCCCGTACGACCGGGGCGACCTCGTTGCGGCCGCACACCAGGTGGGTGAGGTGATCGAGGAGAAGCACGACGAGGAGGGCACCATTCTCGACGTGCGCGTACCGGCCGCTTCTGCTGCGCGTTTCGCCGGCTTCTCCAGATGAAAGGCATGGTCTCCCGGCTGCGCCCCTCGCTGCGGATAGCCATGCTTGCTCCTCGGATTTCTCACCCGTGGAGCGGCAGCGAAGCGGGAAGGACGGCGTAGCCAGGAGGGGGCGCGAGCGGAGCGAGCCAGGTTCCAACCTCTGTCGAGAGGATGAAAGTTGTCTGGCGGCCCTGACGGGCCGTGCGCCCTCGGCCCTTCGGGCCACTCCCTCGCCAAGCGCGTGAGAAACCCCTACCTCAGGTTCCGACGAGTGTGGCCGCGCCCACGATCCCCGCGTTGTTGACCCGTGACGCCCTGACCACCCCAAATTCGGGGTCGAGGAGGTGGGCCCACTCGTCCCACGACTTGGTGACCCCACCTCCGGCGATGATGAGCCGGGGGGAGAAGATCCGCTGCACATACCGGAGGAAGCTGTTCACCCGTGTCACCCACTGCTCCCAGGTGAGACCCTCACGCTCCATCGCCGACGCGGCGAAGTAGTCCTCGCAGAACTGATGGCCCTCCAGCTCCATCGAGCCCAGTTCGAGATTGGGGACCAGCTTTCCGTCGTGGAGCATGCCACTGCCGATTCCGGTGCCGAAGGTGATGACCAGCACCAAGCCGTCGACCCCGCGGGCGGCCCCGTACCTGGCCTCGCAGAGCGCGGCCGCGTCGGCGTCGTTGATGATCACCACTTCCCGGCCCGTGACTTCTTCGAGCAGGGACATGGCATTGAGCCCGATCCACGACGGGTCGATGTTGTTGGCGCTGCGGACCACGCCGTCGATGAGAACCGCGGGGAAGCCCACACCCATCGGGCCGTCAACCAGGTTGCCGACCAGTCCGGCTGCAGCTGCCACCACGGCCACCGGGGTCGCCGGTGTGGGGGTCTTGACCCGGATCCTTTTCCCGACAAGGCGGCCGGTCTCGAGATCGACGATGCCCGCCTTGATCCCCGTTCCTCCGATGTCGAGTCCAACCGAAGCAGCCATTTGACGGACCAGCGTAAGCAGGCGATACCCTCAGGAGCGTGAGCAAGGCCGACGTCGGTGTGGTGGGAATGGGAGTTATGGGGGCCAACCTGGCCCTCAACCTGGCGGAGAAGGGCCACCAGGTCGTGGTCTACAACCGCACTTGGGATGTCACCGAGGCATTCCTCAACGCCCCGGACGCCCAACTCTTCGGGGTCACCGGTGCGAGAACCTACGAGGAGATGGCCGCCGCGATGAACACCCCGCGGGTGTTCTTGCTCCTGGTCACCGCCGGCAAGCCGGTCGACTCGGTGATCGCCGACCTGCTCCCCCACCTCGACGAGGGCGATATCGTCATCGACGGCGGCAACTCGCTGTACACCGACACCAATCGACGCACCGAGGAGCTGGCCGCCAGGGGCATCCGGTTCATGGGTGTTGGCGTGTCCGGCGGCGAGGAAGGGGCTCGTCACGGCCCCTCGCTGATGCTGGGCGGTGATGCCGAGGCCTGGCCGCTCGTCGACACGATGTTGAAGTCAATCGCCGCGCAGGCCCCCGACGGACAGCCTTGCTGTGACTGGGTCGGACCCGCTGGCGCTGGGCACTTCGTGAAAATGGTCCACAACGGAATCGAGTACGGCGACATGCAGGTGATCGCCGAGGCATTCGACCTGATGCGCCGGGGTCTGGGTATGGAGCCCGCGGAGATCGCCGAGGTGTTTGCCCGGTGGGACGAGGGCCGGCTCCG
The DNA here is from genome assembly GCA_964529515.1 of uncultured Acidimicrobiaceae bacterium. Classification (GTDB taxonomy): domain Bacteria; phylum Actinomycetota; class Acidimicrobiia; order Spongiisociales; family ZC4RG35; genus ZC4RG35. The sequence continues at coordinate 950 of CAZGWX010000269.1, read as the reverse complement.
CTCGTACCTCATCGAGATCACTGCCGACATCCTGGCCGACACCGAAGACGGCACCCCCATGGTCGACCTCATCCTCGATGCCGCCGGCCAGAAAGGAACCGGCAAGTGGACAGTGATCGCGTCCATGGAACTGGCCGAACCGACTGCCCTCGTCGCCGAGGCCGTGTACGCCCGTATCGTCTCGTCCGACCCCGACAGACGCGGGCGGGCGGCGAAGCTGTTCCCAGCCACCGGCATTCTGGAGGGCGTGACAGTCGACGACATCGAGGCTGCCCTCTACGCCTCCAAGATCATCAGCTACTCGCAGGGTTTCCGTCTCATGCGGTCGGCCTCGGGGGAGTACGGATGGGGCATCGATCCCGGTGCAGTCGCTGCGCTCTGGCGTGCGGGCTGCATCATCCGGGCGGCGTTCCTCGAAGACATCACTGCGGCGTATCGGGAGGACCCCGACCTCGAGGACCTCACGTTCGCATCGTTCTTCTCCGACGCACTCCGGGAGGCCGAAGGCGGCTGGCGCCGAGTAGTAGCTGGAGCTGCGGCGGCCGGCGTCCCCGCACCCGCCTATTCGTCGGCGCTGGCGTACTACGACGCGATGCGCTCGGAGACCCTCCCCGCCAACCTCATCCAGGCTCAACGGGACTACTTCGGCTCGCACACCTTCGAGCGGGTCGACCGGCCCCGCGGTGAGTGGTTCCACCGGGAGTGGCAATAGGGCGTACTTGACTTCGGAACTCACCCCCTCCCCCGTGCTTCGCTCGGGTACTCCCCCACCGGTGGGGGACACATCCACGGGCTAGGCCGGGGGGAGGTCCGGGACGGGCATCAGCTCTGCCGTGTCCATCTCGTCGTCCTCGGAGTCGGCCATCTCCACGTGCTCCCTCTGACTGCCGAGGAGAAACAGACTCGGGTCGAGATACGGCACCCGAATACTGGTGTCCGCCTCAGCCGTC
>CAZGWX010000268.1:0-4314 GCA_964529515.1 uncultured Acidimicrobiaceae bacterium | reverse complement strand
GCGATGCCCTGGAAAAGGCCAGAGACGCGCTCGAGACCACGACGATCGCCACCGACTTCTGCGACGACCAGTTCGCCATCAGCGACCTGCGAAAGGTGTATGAAGCTGTGTGGGGAGTTGATCTCGACCAGGGGAACTTCCAGAAGAAGGTCCTGGACATCGACGGGTTCGTGGCAACTGTCGGACACCGCAGGACCGGTGGACGGGGCCGGCCCCCGGAGCTGTTCCGGGCGGGACCAGCTGACCGTATCGACCCACCGTTCCGTCGCCCGCGCTGATACGTTCGGACCAAAGGCGACAGCTTCGACTCCAGGTTGCCTCGAGGTTCTCGACGGACATCCTCAACTGATCGCGTTCAGCGAACAGGTCGGTTCGCGTTGCTGGCTAACGCCTGGTCAAGCGTCGGCCCGAGGTGACTAGTCCGAACATCGTCCACTTGACATGGCCCTCGCCCGTCGTCGCCGTAATCCGTAGCCTGGGGGGCGGTGGGAGGCGAACATTCGTCCGTGCGGTACTACGCGTACGTATTGCTCGGCGTCGTCGTGCTCGTCGTCGTAGATCTGGCGATCCTGGCGTTCCTACCTGGCGAGTCGGAACTTCTCCCGTTTGTCGCGCTGGTAGGTGTGTGCGGGGCTGTGATCGTCCTCCTCCTGGCGGGAATGACGACATACACGTTTGTCAGGTCCCAACTTCGCCGTCTGAGTCGCTGACCAACGCTCGTGACGACCGGCGGATCATCAGCGCCAGTCCAGCGAGCGCACTTCGACCGGCTCCAGGACGCCCTTGAGAGTGACACTTCGAGCTTCTGATATAGGAAGCGACAACTCGCCGACCGTCGCCAACGTCTCGGCCGAGACGACGATCTCCTCCTTGCCGCCGAGGTCGCCGATGCGGGCGGCGGTGTGCACCCCTCCCCCGGTGTAGTCGTCGCCCTGGCGGGTGGCTTCTGCCGTGTGGATCCCGATCCGCACCCACGGGGCGAACCCGTGATCCTTCCGGTGCGCCGCCAACCGCCGCTGGATGTCGACTGCACAATCGAGAGCCTCCCGGGCGTCGTCGAAGGCGACGAAAAACCCGTCTCCCATCTGGTTGACCACCTCACCCCGGTGGCGGCGGAAACAATCCTTGAGGCTGCGGTCGTGCCACTCCCTCAGGTTGTCCCAGGCTTCGTCGCCCACCAGTGAGATCAGGTCGGTGGAGCCGACGATGTCGGTGAACATGAAGGTCTTCGTCTCCCGGGTCCGTTCCGGTCCCGCCGACAACCCGGCCTCCACCATCAGCTCGTCGATTCCGACCAGGTCTCGTTTCGCACCCAGCCGGGCGAAGACCCCCCGGGCGGCCCGAAGCTCCAGGCCCGCCCCCATCGTGTCGCCCTTCGCCAGCCGGGCCCTGCCGAGCAGCGTGCGGGCCCGGGCGTTCTCGTAGGGAAGACCCACCTCCTGCCACAGCCGCCACGCCCGGCCCAGCTTCTCCATGGCCGCGCCGAAGTCGCCTTCGTGGAAGTCGACCGCACCCCCCCAGGTCAAGGCCCGAGCCTCCCATGCCGGCTTCTTGAACACCTCCGCCACCATCGCCAGTTCCTCCGCGGCCGCGCGGGCGGCCCCGGTGTCGTCGGTTGCCAGGGCGATCTCCACCTGGGCGGGCAGCATCGATGCCCGAATCAAAGAAGCACTCCCCGACCTCGTCGCCGGAGGACCGACGTGGTCGAGGACCCCGGTGATCATCCCGGCGGCCTCCTCCACCCGACCCTGGTCCAACAGCAACAGCGCCATGCCCGGCTGCGCTGGGTGCCCGTACTCGTAGGCGCTGGCGAACGACTCCTCCGCACCCGCCAGGTCACCCATCCGCCGTTTCAACTCACCGATCTCGTAGCGGGCGAACCCGGCGTCGTTCAAGAGGCGGAACTTCTCCAGCTCCGCACAGGCTTGCAGGGCAGCTTCCATCGCCTCCGGCCAGGCGCCCGACAGCAGCTTCAGCTCGGCCCGGTGCACCTGACAGACGCTCGGATACCCCCCCACCCCCCGCTCGCTCATCCACTTCTCGGCCCGGTCGGTCCATTCGGAGGCCCGGCGGTAGTCGGAGAGCTCGGTGCAGGCGGCGATCATGATGCAGTACACGCCGCTGGTGGTGTGGAGGTCCCGCTGCTCGGACATGGCCATCACGGCCGCCTCGTCGACCAGCGCTAGACCCTCCTCCCACTCCCCCGAGAACACCTTGGACATCCCCTTCATGCTCAGCGCCAGCGATGCGACGTCCGGCGAACCCGTGCGCATCGCCAGCGCGATGACGTCATCCGCCATGGCCAGGGCACCGGCGATGTCACCCTCCACCTGGATCACCATTGTGAGCCGGTGCAGCGCCAGCCAAGCGTGGGCGGGAGTCTCGGACTCGCCTTCGAGGAGACGCTCGGCCCTGCCCACCCACCCCGCGGCCACCGCCATGTTGAGACGTCGCATGGCGAAGTAGGTGAGACGGGCGGCGACGAGGGCGGCGTCGAGCTTGCGACCCTCCTCCACATAGGCGGCGAACGCCCGCTCCAAGGCCTTCTCGGCGTCGTCGGGCCGCCCCGTCCACCAGTTGGCGTCGGCGAGGAGGACGAGGTCGTCAGGGGTGAGGTCACCGTCGCGGTCGGCGGCGAGAAACCCCTCGATGGCCTGGTCCCATTCGTAGCTGCGGACGGCCTGCCGTGCCGCGGTCACAGTCTCCGGCATCACCACTCCTCGGTCGGCGGGAACGGTACTAGGGCGCGATCGACGCCACTCCCGAACCTTCGGCGGTGTTCCCAGTCAGAACAGGCCTAAGCCTGTCTCCCGCTCGGAGACCTGCCACAGGTCGCGGATCGCCTCCGGTGAGCCACGCCGGATCGGCCGGACCACAGGGCTTCCCCGGGTGAACCACTTCGGGACCACGATCTCTCCGCCGGACAGCTTCGGATCCGAGGCCGCCCGGATCAGCATCAGCGCCCCTTTCTCCTGGGGAGAGCCGGTGGTCCGTGCCGCCCAGCGCCAGAACCGGCCGGACCACCCGGTGCCGCCCTCCTCCACGGTCCGCACTTGCAGGTTGGTGTGAGAGAGCCCTGGGTCGGCGACCACGCTTGCCGCCTGCAGCTTCCGTTTCTCGAACTCATCCTGGAGCCCGGCCGCGAAGTGAAAATTCGCCAGCTTCGACTGCCCGTAGGCCCGCCACGGCTCATAACCATCCTCGAGATGCGGGTCGGCCCGATCGACCGGGCGAGCGTTGAGACGGGCGAAGCTGGTGACCGACACAACCCTTCCCCCGTCGAGCAGAGCGGGCATGAGGTGGGCGGTCAACGCCCAGTGGCCCAGGTGGTTGACCCCGAGCTGGAGCTCGAACCCGTCGGCCGTGCGTCGCTGCGGGGTCGCCATCACGCCGGCGTTGTTGACCAATATGTCGACCCGTCTGTGCGCAATCCTGATTTGCCCGGCGGCGGCCTCTACGGACCTAAGCGACGCGAGTTCGAGTTCGACGAATTCGGTGGACGCGGCCGGGTGAACGGCCCGTAGCTGGAGTTGGGCATCGGTGGTCCGGGCCCGGTCGCGGGCGGCCATGACGACGTGGGCTCCCGCCCCGGCCAATGCCTTGGCGGTTTCGAGGCCGAGGCCACCGGATGCACCCGTGACCACGGCCACGCGCCCGCTCAAGTCGGGGACGTCGGCGAGTGTCCATGCCACGTTGAGACCTTATCGGCCGCGGAAAACGGGGAGCCCAAGTCGCCGACGACATCAAGAATCGCCCGTTGTCCAATGCCGTTACCGTGCCCGCCATGAACCAGTCCGCCCACAACAGCGACCTCGACCGCCTCGCCACCGACTATTGGGATCACGACCTGCGGGAAGGTCCGTTGAACGCCACCCTGATCGGGGTCCACGACTACGACCATCTCTTCGGCGAGGTGAGCCGGGAGGCGGAAGACGCCAACATCGGCACCTTGCGGGGGTTTGCCGCTGCCGCCGAGGCGATCGACCCTGAGACCCTGACACCCGACGAGCGGATCACCCGCGACGTGCTCATCTTTGAGGCCTCCACCGAGGCCGACATCTTGGAGACGAGGGCCGCCGAGCACGATGTCAGCCATATCTTCGGGATCCAGACCAGTCTCCCCGTTTTCTTCCCGCAGATGACCCTCCCCCAGCCCGAGCATGCCCTCGCCATGGTCGACCGCCTCCGAGCCATGGCCGTGTACTTCGACCAGGCCGCAGAGCGGTTGCGGGAAGGGGTCGCCAAGGGCATGGTTCCGATGCGGTCGACGGCTGCGAAGACGGCCGACCAGGTCGACGAGCTGTTGGCCCAGGA
>CAZGWX010000267.1:0-3394 GCA_964529515.1 uncultured Acidimicrobiaceae bacterium | reverse complement strand
AGACACTGAGACCTCACCTGTGCTGACAGTGGGGCCTCTATCTCTAGATACAGCACGCTTCCGAGCGACCCGCGACGGCGTGACGCTCGACCTGACCTCCAAAGAGTTCAGTCTGCTCCACTACTTCATGATCAACGCCGGAAAGGTGTTGAGTCAGGAGCATCTCCTCGAGCACGTCTGGGACGAGATGGCCGATCCGATGACCAATGTGGTCCGGGTGACGGTGAGCAACCTGCGGAAGAAGCTCGGTGAGCCTTCTCTGATCTCCACCATCCCGGGCCGGGGCTACCGGCTCGAAGACTGATGGACAGCCTGCGCTCGATCCGTTTCCGCATCTCGGTGCAGTACTCCGCGGTGGTCTTCGGACTCGGCGGCGCGCTGTTGGGGGTCGTCTACCTCGCCGTCCAGAACCGGCTCCGGGCGGCCACTGTGCCCCCTGGCTTCATCTCCGGCCGACCCGTCGGCCTGGATACCGGCGAGCTCGTCACGATCCCCGAACTGACCCAGCTCGAGGTCCGGGCGATCGAGTCCGTCTTCAGGGAGACAGTGCTCGGAGAGGTCGGCCGCTACTCGGTCATCGGGTTGGTCGCCCTGTTCTTCCTCAGCCTGGCCGTCGGCTGGATCATGTCGGGTCGTGTTCTCCGGCCCATCGAGGAGATCACCGACCTGGCACGGCGCATCCAGGCGTTCGATCTCAGCGGGCGCATCGGCCTGATCGGCCCCGACGACGAGCTGAAACGGCTGGCCGACACCTTCGATCGCATGCTGGATCGCCTCGACCGCGCCTTCAGCAACCAGCGGCGCTTCCTGGCGGACACGAGTCACGATCTGCGCACCCCGCTGACGGTGATCCGGTCCAATGTGGAACTGGTCACGGAGGATCCCGATGCCAGCGCGGAGGAGTGGAGAAGGGCTGGGGAGATCATCCACCGCAACGCGGAGAAGATGTCGCGCATGATCGACGACCTCCTCGCCGCGGCGCGTCTGCAAGCGGGGAAGGCCCAGGCCGTGACCCTCGACCTGGAGGACCTGGTGCTGGCCAAGGCCGACGAGTACGGGCCGGTGGCCGAGGATGCGAGTCTCAGGCTGGCGGTCGACACGACAGGGGTCACCGTGGAAGGGGTGGAGATGTCACTCGACCGCGCCCTGACCAACCTCCTCGACAATGCGCGCAAGGTGGCCCCGCCGGACTCGACCATCACCCTTGCGTGCGGTCGTCGGGGATCGTGGGCTTGGCTTGCGGTGGCCGACCAGGGACCCGGCATCAGTGACGACATCTCCCAGGTGATCGGTCTCGGACTCTCCATTGTCTTCGGGATCGCCGAGGGGCACGGAGGCACTGTGGGCTCCTACGAGAACGCCGGCGGCGGCACGGTGATGGTCGTGTGGATCCCCGTCACCGAGCATCCCGGTCCCGCGCCGCGTGTCTCCCCACTCGAGGGAACTCCGACCTAGGAGCGTCCGCGTAGCCTCGGCCCATGGTCTCGACTGCCCCCAGGCTCGTTCTCCAACCGGGCGCTCCCGACTTCCTCGACCTGGCCTGGGACCAGCCGGTCGACGACTGGACCCATCACCGCCTCGTATCGATGCCCACCGGCATCCACCGGCACCCGGTCGTGTTCGTGGCCTACGAACAGGGGGTGTTCGCAATCAAGGAGCTGCCCCGGCGGCTGGGAGTGAATGAGTTCGAGGTGCTCGATCGTCTCCAACACCGGACCTTGCGTTCGGCCCGGCCGGCAGCCCTCGTAACCCGTCAGTGGCTACCGGACGACTCGGAGCAATCGTCGGCGGTGATCACGCGCTTCGTCCCGCACGCCTTTCCCGTCCGAAACCTCGTGGGCGGGCTGGGCTTCGGTCCCCGACGCAATCAGGTCATCGACTCCGTGGCCGGTCTTCTCGTCGAGCTCCACCTGGCAGGCTGCTTCTGGGGCGACTGCTCCTTGTCCAACCTCCTCTACCGTTTCGACGCCGGCGCCATCGAAGCGGTGATGATCGACGGCGAGACTTCCCAGATCCACGATCGGCTCAGCCCCGGTCAGCGCCGGCACGACCTCGAGATCATGGTGGAGAACGTCGCCGGCGACATGGCCGACCTGGCAGTGGCTGGCGGTGGCGACCTCGACTCGGCCGACATCACGCTCGGCGAAGACGTCGTGGCGCGATACGACGGGCTTTGGGCTGTGCTCGAAGAGGAGCCGGTGATCCCCAGGGACGAGAGCTACCGGATCCGGGAGCGGCTGGAAAAGCTCAACGACCTCGGTTTCGACGTCGACGACGTGGTCATCGAGCCCGGGCCCGACGGAAACCTGGTGCAGATCCGGACCGTGGTCGGCGGCCGCACATTCCATTCCGACCGTCTGGCCGAACTCACCGGGATCAGGGCCTCCGAGAACCAAGCGAGGGTGATCCTGTCCGACGTCCACTGGTACCTGGCGCGCAAGGGTGCGGTCTCCGACCGGGAGCGTCGGGTGGCGGTCGTGCAGTGGATCACGGAGTGGTACGAGCCGGCGTTCGAGCGGGTCGTCAATGAATGCCCCGGGGTCGATCCTGTGCAGGGCTACGCCGATCTTCTCAACTTCCGGCTCGCCATGGCCGGGGAACGCGGCACCGACGTCAGCAACGACGAGGCCTTCGACGCCTGGGCGGCGGCCGGATTTCCCGGATTCCCGCTCGGCTGACGCCAACGACCCGCACGAGACATTCGGTTGGAGTAGGTTGCAACGAGCGGGACGGGTGCGCCCTCCCGCGCTGAAAGACAACCCAAGGAGACGAAATGAAGAAAAACTCGATCACTCTCCGGCGGTTCTGGCACCTTGTCGCCTTGACGGCGATTCTCGCCATGGTCGTTGCCGCCTGTGGCAACGGAGGCGACGGAACTACGACGACCGGCGGTGGAGCTACCACCACGGCCGGCGGCGGTGCCACCACCACCACCGACGGCACTGGAACCACTGAGAGTCCAGGAGGCGAGATCGGTGGCACCGTGACCGTCATCGGCACCTGGGGCGCCGGCGAAGAGGAAGCCTTCCGCGCCATGGTGGCTCCTTTCGAGGAGGCCACCGGGGTCGAGGTCCAGTACACCGGAACTCGTGACATCAACACGGTGCTCAGCACCGGTGTGCAGTCAGGGATTCTCCCGGACGTCGCCGGCCTGCCCGGACCCGGCCAGATGGCCGAGTGGGCCCAGCTGGGCGCGCTGACCGACCTGTCGACGGTCATCGACTACGACAAGTACGTCGCGGAGACCTCGCCGGCATTCGTCGAGCTCGGCACGGTCGACGGAAAGCTCTCAGGCGTGTTCATCAAGGCCGCCGTCAAGGGCCTCATTTGGTACAACCCGAATGTCTGGACCGGTGGCGATCTGGACAGCTGGGACGACGTCGCGGCTGCCGCT
>CAZGWX010000266.1:0-4330 GCA_964529515.1 uncultured Acidimicrobiaceae bacterium | reverse complement strand
CGCACCTTCGCCCGCAACATCCTGCAGATCGCCGTCCCGGTGGGCAACCCGGCCGGAGTCACCGGTCTTTCCGACGTCGCCCGGGAGGACCTGCTCATCGGGCTCTGCGCCGAGGAAGTGCCATGCGGAAATTTGGCCCGGCAAGCACTGATCAAGGCCGGTGTGGTCCCGTCGATCGACACCAATGAATTCGACGTCCGCGCACTCCTCACCAAGATCGCCGAGGGCGAGCTCGACGCCGGGATCACCTATGTCACCGATGTCCTGTCCACCGAGGAGGTCGAGGGCATCGACATCCCGTCCGAACACAACGTCACCGCCGACTACTCGATCGCCATCCTCGCCGACGCCCCCAACCCCAACGCGGCGGCTGCGTTCGTCACGTTCGTGCTCTCCGCAGAGGGGCAGAGGATCCTCGGGGAGTACGGTTTCGCCTCGCCTTGACGGAACAAGACACTCCACGACCGGGGCGCCCGCCCGCTCTACTGGTGGTGCTCGGCTGTATCGGCCTGGCGCTGTTCGCGGTGCCGTTCGTCGGGCTCATGTGGCGGGTGCCATGGTCCGAGCTGGGCACTCTCCTGCAGGGCGACGTCGTCTCCGAGGCGTTACGCATCTCGGCCGTCGCCTCCATCTCGACCACGGCGATTGCCGTGGTCCTCGGTATTCCCCTGGCGTGGCTGCTGGCGCGTGTCGACTTCCCCGGCCGGGCGTTTGTGAGGGGTCTCGTTCTGCTTCCGCTGGTCCTTCCACCGGTGGTCGGTGGAGCTGCTCTTCTGTTCGCCCTGGGCAGGCGGGGTCTGATCGGCGGGCCTCTCTACGAAGCGTCCGGCCTTTTGCTGCCCTTCTCCACCTGGGGGGTCGTCGTGGCGACCACTTTCGTCGCCATGCCCTTCATGGTGATCACCGTGGAGGGTGCTCTACGCAACATGGACCACAGGTACGAGGGAGCGGCCTCGACGCTTGGTGCCGGTCGGTGGGCGGTACTGCGGCGTGTGACCCTTCCGATGATCGCGCCTTCTCTGACAGCCGGTCTCGTCCTCACCTGGGCCCGGGCGCTGGGGGAGTTCGGCGCCACGATCATGTTCGCCGGCAATCTTCAGGGTCGGACTCAGACTCTGCCCCTGGCTGTCTTCGTCACACTGGAGAGTGACCGGGACACGGCCGTGGCGATCAGCCTGATCATGGTGGTCGTCTCGCTGGCGGTCCTGATCGCGCTGCGCGGCCGCTGGTGGAAGACGCTGTGACCAGCGAAGGCCTCCGGGCCGACTTCACCCTGCGCCGATCGGAGTCGTTCCGTCTCGACCTGCGCCTCGAGGTCGAGCCCGGCCGGACGGCCGCCCTCCTCGGGCCCAACGGCGCGGGTAAGTCGTCGGTGGTGATGGCCGTCGCCGGGCTCCTGCCGATCGACTCCGGACTCATCGAGCTCGGGGGCACAGTTCTCGACCGAGACGGTGTGTTCGTCCCTCCCGAACAGCGCCGCATCGGTGTGGTGTTCCAGGACTACCTGTTGTTCCCCCACCTCAACGTGCTGGACAACGTCGCCTTCGGGCTGCGCTCTCAGGGCACATCGAAGGACGAGTCTCGCCAGCGAGCACGGGACTGGCTGGGAATGGTGGGTCTGTCGGAGATGGAACGGCGTCATCCGGGCGACCTTTCCGGGGGTCAGGCCCAGCGGGTGGCGCTGGCGAGGGCGCTCGTCACGGACCCGGACCTGCTCCTGCTCGACGAGCCGCTCGCCGCGTTGGATGTGACGACCCGAAGCGGGATGCGCCACGCCCTCGCTGAGCACCTCGCCGAGTTCGCCGGGCCGCGTCTGCTCATCACGCACGACCCGACGGAGGCGTTCCTCATCGCCGACGACATCCACGTCATCGAGGACGGCGTGGTCACTCAGGTGGGCGCCCCGGACGACATACTGATGCGCCCCCGCACGGCCTACGCCGCCGACCTGGCGGGATCGAACTTCCTCACCGGCATCGCCCAAGCTGGCGTGGTCGACGCCGGCCGGGACATTCACATCGCGGACACAGAGGTCTCCGGCCCGGTCGTGCTGACGGTCCATCCCCACGCCATCTCGCTGCACGCCCGGCGGCCCGAGGGGAGCCCCAGGAATACGTGGCAGACCACGGTGGAGACGGTCGAACATCTCGGTCCCCGCAGCCGGCTACGAACTGCCGGTCCTGTGCCCCTTACTGTCGAGGTGACCGAAAACGCACGGCGCGAACTGGGGATTGGCCCCGGCAGCACAGTTTGGGTGGCGTTCAAGGCGACCGAAGTCGGGGTACAGCCGGACGATGAACGGCCGTAGGCGGCCACCCCTGAGAGGGCAGCGGGTGTCGCCCCAGACTTAGCGCCCGAGCGTGTGACTAAAGTCAGGCATGTCTAGTTTTAGAACCTGGCCGCAACAGAGGAGTCGCACATGGCAGGCGAGATCAAGCTCTCGGGGCCCGACCTGGCCACCGAAGGGATACCCACCGAGAACATCGCTAGCGGGGTCCCGGCCGTGGGCCACTACGACGGGAAGCCCGTTGTGCTCGTGCAGGGCTCCGGCGCGATCCACGCGGTCGGAGGCAAGTGCACGCACTACGGGGCCCCCCTCGGAGACGGGTTCTCCGCCGAAGGCCAGATCCGGTGTCCCTGGCATCATGCCGCTTTCGACCTGGCCAGCGGAGAGGCCGTCGGTGGGCCGGCCCTCAACCCGATCCCGGTCTACGACACCGAGGTCCGCGAGGGGTCGGTGTTCGTCACCGGGGTTCGGGACGCGTCGTTCATTTCTTCGCCGCCCGTGGTCAATCCGGACTCCGTAGTGATCCTCGGCTCCGGTGCGGCCGGAGCGGCCGCGGCCGAAGCACTTCGCCGCTACGGATATGCCGGACCGGTGACCCTGATCGGAGTCGAGCCACCGATCGACCGGCCCAACGTGTCCAAGGACTACCTGGCCGGGACCGCGCCGGAGGAGTGGATGCCGTTGCGCTCAGCCGACTTCTATGAGAAGAAGGACATCGACTTCATCGTCGGACGCCGGGTGACCTCGATCGACCCAGCGACGCGCAAGGTCGTCTTCGAAGATGGCGAGGAGATCCATTTCGGGTCGCTCTTACTCGCCACCGGTGCCGAACCCAGAGTTTTGCCCGTGCCCGGGGCCGACCTCGGGCACGTCCACTATCTGCGGACGCTCGAGGACAGCAAGGACATCATCGCCCGGCTTGAAGGGGTGACCCGGGTCGTGATCATCGGGGCCGGGTTCATTGGCCTCGAGACTGCTGCTTCGCTTCGCCACCGCGACCTCGAGGTGACGGTCGTGGCTCCCGAGGACGTCCCGCTGGCAACCATCGTCGGCGAGGATCTGGGTCAGTTCGTCGCCGATCTCCACCGGGAGCACGGCGTGGAGTTTCTGCTGGGACGCGGCGTGAAATCGATCACCGCCGGAGCGGTGGAATTGGACGACGGTTCGTCAGTCCCGGCCGACCTGGTGGTCGTCGGGGTCGGAGTGACCCCCCGCACCGAAATGGCGGAGGCGGCGGGTCTCGAAGTCGAGCACGGTGTCTTGGTCGACGAACGACTCCGCACTTCGGATCCGAACATCTGGGCGGCCGGCGACATCGCGTCGTACCCCGGCCCGGACGGGGAGCGGGCACGGGTGGAGCACTGGGTCCACGCCCAACGACAGGGTCAGCACGCGGCCAGGAGCATCCTCGGTGACAACTCACCGTTCAACGACCCGCCGTTCTTCTGGAGCCAGCACTACGACGTCCCCATCAATGTCACCGGCCTGCTCACGGGATGGGACCGGGCGGATGTCTCCGGAGACGCCGCGGCCCGCGACGTGCTCGTGGCTTACCGGGCCAATGGTGTGATCAGGGCTGTGGCCTCGATTTATCGCGACCGGGAGAATCTGCAGGCGGAACAAGCGCTGGCCATCGGCGATCAGGAAACCCTGGAGAGCCTCCTCGGCTGATCAGGCTGCGGCCTCGTCGAGCGCCGGCTTGAGCTCGGAGTCCCACCAGTCCATGAATCCCTCCTGGTCGGGACCGATCTGGTGGAAGTAGACGTGGTCGACGCCTGATTTCAACGCCTGGGTGAACGACTCCACCAGCCGCTTTGGATCGGGGCCGCAAGGGATCGCCTCGGCGACCATTTCCGGCGTGACCAGCTCAATGGCCTGCTCGAAGTGGAAGGGGGTCCGGAGGTCTTGGGCGAGCTGGCCGGGCAGGGCAGTGTTGGGCCAGATGCGATGGGCGGTCTCGATTGCCCCGTCCTCGTTGGTGGCCCAGCACACGTGGAGCTGGGTGTAGATCGGCCCGTTGCCGCCCGACTGCCGATAGTGGTC
>CAZGWX010000265.1:0-7502 GCA_964529515.1 uncultured Acidimicrobiaceae bacterium | reverse complement strand
GCCGTCGCCGTGGTGGCAGACGATGCCCTGGGTCACTTCGGAGGGGATTTTGAACCGGCGGGCGAGTGCGACGCCGGCGGTGACGTGGGAGCGGATGATCTCCGCCGACTCTTTCGGCTCCAGAAGGTCGTGGGGGTTCTGCACTCCGAACTGGTTCTCGATGAAGTACGTGGGGTTCTCCACCTTCCCGAGGTCGTGGTAGTAGGACATGGCACGGGCGAGCAGGGGGTTGGCGCCGATGGCACGGGCGGCGGCATCGGCCAGAGTCCCCACCATCAGCGAGTGGTTGAAGGTCCCGAACGCCTCTTCCTGGAGGAGTTGCAGGGCGGCGTGGTTGCGGTCGGTGAGGTCGAGCAGGCGGAGCGTGGTCGTGATGTCAAACGCCGACTCGAAGAACTGGAGAGCCGCGAGGCCGACCAGCGAGGCGATCACCGACGAGCCGAACGCCCACGCAGCAGCCTCGCCCATCACCGCGAACCAGGCGTCGTTGGGGCCGACGTGGAAGGCCGAAGCCGCGGCGGCGGCGACGACGGCCGCCGACACCGACGAAAGGACCACCGCATTGCGGAACGCCCCTCTGGAGCTGACCGCACTGACGAACGGGATCGGCACGATGGTCGCCAGCGAGGCGTAGACCACCATGCCGGCGTCGTTGGTCCCCAGAGCGGCGAGAACTCCGACGCCGAGCGCCATGAGGATGCCAATCCGTTGGTCGAAGAGAACCGCCGTGATGAATCCGAACGCCACTGCAGGAAGGACGTAGAGGGAGAGCCCCTCGGTGAACTGCAGAGTCACCCGGACGGAGAGGGCGGCGAGAAGGAGCACGATCCCGAGGAGCGCCACCATGCGGGGACGGGACCAGATCTCCTTGCGGAACCGGGAGAGATACATGCCGATGGCCGCCACCATGACGGCGACGGCGGCAAGGGCGCCGGCCGAGGTCCTCTCCAAGGTCAGCGAGCTCGACGTGGCCGTGATGGCGGCGATGTGGAGTTGGGTGAGACGGGTCCCCTGGGTGACGATCTCCTCCCCCGCCACGAAGGACACGGTCACGTCCTCGACCCCGGCCGCGGCTTCGGCCCTGGCCTCTTCGGTGGCCTCCTCGTTGATCAAGAGGTTGGACTGCAGGTAGGTGGCCACTATCTCCGCCACCGCCTCGCTGCCTTCCTGGTCCTGGAGAAGACCGGAGCCGACCACGTGTGACACGGGTGGCGGGCTGCTGCGAACACCCGCCTGCACGCCCAGGATCTCTGAGGGCTCGATCCCGAGGCTCAACTCTTGGTAGGCCCTGTTGATGGCGATCTGCAACACGCCCGGCAGGCGCTCGGGCTGGCCCAACGCGGCTCGGACCACGTCGTCCGACGCCGTGGTGACGAGATATGCGATCGTCTGCTCGGGCAGCGTGTATTGCGAGGACATCGCCTGTTGCACTTCGTCGGCCGGCACCAGATGCGGCACGACTGCGATGTCGTCGACGGCACAGGGGCTCTCGTCGCAGGCGAACTGGTGGGCGAACGACTCCGGAGTCACGACCCACCCTGCGGGGATGGTCGAGTCGCGCGGTGGAACCGACACCACTCCATCCGGGAGCGGGACCTCGACCGAGAAGGTTCCGTCCGGTGCAGTTCGGGCATCGACGACACCATCCGCCGTCTCGAACGTCAAAGTGATCCGGCCGGCTCCCTGGTCGACCCTCTCACCCTCTGCCTCCGGTTCGAACAACCCGTTGGCATCGACGTCGAGGAAGACACGGCCGGTGATGGTGAATGGTCCGGCCGGGAGTTCTTCACCCTCCTCGGCAACTGGCAGTTCCGGCATCTCGTAGGCCGACTGTGGCAGCGGCTCCGCCTTGACCAGATCACCAGCTGACGCGAACACCGAGGTGATCGCCTCGTTCACCGATGCCTCGATCTGAGAGTTCCGCTCCTTGATCGGCTCCACCGCATCCCTAGCTGCCTTTTCGGCGGTCGCGGTGGCGGCATCGTCGACCACCGTGGCGGACTGGTCCGCCAAGTAAGTGACCGGCGCGAGCTGACCCACTTCCAGCTGGGGTGTATCGGGACCGATCCGGTAGGTGAGCACGCTCCAGATCGCCACGACCACCGACAGAAAGACGGCGATGCGGATCGCTGTCGGGCGGTTGATCATTGCTGCTCCGTCTCGTAACGCTGGTACGCCTCGACGATGGAAGCCACGATGCGGTGGCGGACGACGTCGCGTGCGGTTAGTTCCACGAACGCCACGCCGGGGATGTCGGCCAGGATGCCCCGCACGACCCTGAGCCCGGACACGCGCCCCGACGGCAGGTCGGTCTGCGAGATGTCGCCGGTGATGATCATCTTCGAGTTGAAGCCCAGACGGGTGAGGAACATCTTCATCTGCTCCGGTGTCGTGTTCTGCGCTTCATCGAGGATCACGCACGCATCGTTGAGGGTCCTGCCTCTCATGTAAGCGAGCGGAGCTATCTCAATGGTTCCCCGCTCGATCATGGATGTCGTCTCCTCGGGCCCGAGCATGTCCCACAGGGCGTCGTAGAGGGGCCGCAGGTAGGGGTCGACTTTGGCTGCGAGGTCGCCGGGGAGGAAGCCCAGCCTCTCCCCCGCCTCGACGGCGGGCCGGGTGAGCACGATGCGGCGGACCGAGCCGGAGATGAGGCCGTCGACGGCGGCGGCCATCGCCAGATAGGTCTTGCCGGTGCCGGCAGGACCGATTCCGAAGGTGAGTGTGTTCTCCCGAATCGCCTCCATGTATTTCTGTTGGCCGTGGGTCTTGGGACGGACCAGGCGTCCGCGCCCCACCGGGATGCCGTCGGAGAGGACCCCTGACGGGCTGGGGACCTCGTCGCTCACCATCTTGACCACTTCGTTCACCCGCCCCTCGTCGAGGGGCTGGCCCTCCTGGATCAGGATCAGCATTTCCTCCAGTGCCTTGCGTGCCCGGTCTACCGCTTCGGGAGGCCCGGTCATGGCGATCTCGTCCCCGCGCGCGACGAAACGGACCTCAGCGAAGAGGGACTCGACCAGGCGGAGGTGCCGGTCGGACTCACCTATGAGGTCCAGCATCAGGTGGTGGCTGGGAACGCGCAGTCGCGTCTCGGTTTGGTCAGGGGACACGGTGGGACACCAAGGGTTTGGCGTCGAGCTCATTCTAGAGCGGGCCGGAATGTTGCCCGTGATAATTCAGTCGGAGTCGACGGCCACCGCGGTCTGGAGCATGGCGCCGAGGGCGTTGAGATCAGACTGCCGGACCTCGCTTCCACCAGGGTCTTTGCGGAGCATCCGGATGGCGCTGAGAAAGCGCTCCGCGAGGTGGTCGCCATCGCCGGCGCTGAGGGCGTCCAGGTCGATGGTGAGAACACCATCCGGGGTCGAGATCACGGGAAGGAGATCGGAGGGAGCGAAGCCGTACACCTCGGCGATACGCACGAAACGCTGGACCGAGATGGCGCGCTCACCCCGCTCGTATGCGCCGACGACGGAAGCCTTGAATTCGCCCCCGGTGACAGCCTCCACGTCGCCCAGGGACCACCCGCGCTGCCGCCTGGCCACGCGTAGCCGCTGTCCCAAGGACGCGCTGAATTGATCCATTACGGACTGCCTCCCATTGAGCCCGGGAGACATGCTACTCCCGGCAGGACATCGTTGTAAGCCCCAGATGATCCCATTTCTGCGGTCACCTCACGAGCCGGGCGGCCGCCACCAACGCGGCGGTCTCCGTCCGGAGCACAGTAGGCCCGAGACGCCACCGCGTGACGCCTGAAGGCACTTCTCCTTCTGCCCACCCTCCTTCGGGTCCGATGACGACCACCCCGGCATTGGGGGTCTCGTCGCCACCCGACAAGTCACAGACCGCGATCTCGTCTCCCAGGTCGGCGAATGTGAGCGACTCTGCAGCCGTCTCCATTAGCCAGGCGCCGCGGGACTGCTCGGTGGCGGCCATCACCCACGAGAAGACCTTGGGCGACGACGGGACCTTGCCCTGGCCGTGCCGGCACTCCAGCCATCTCAAACGCGCCACGCCCATCTCGGCGAGCTTCTCGACGAGAAAGCGAGCACGATCCTTGTTGGCGGGTGGCGCGACCACGACCGTGATCTCCGACGGTCTCTGCATCGTCGTTTCCTCGTCGCGCACAATGGTCTGGGAGCCCAGCCTGCCCTCGCCGACGCGCCCCAGGCCGTCGGTATAGGTGACGGGGTCGCCCCGGTTCATCCGCAGGACCTTGGTCAAGTGCCGCCACTGGACGACCGACACCGGAAGGTCGCCATCCGGCCAGGGGGCGCCCACGACAACATGGGGCACGTGCTTCAAGCGCGTGCCTTGTCGGCGCCTTCCCCGCGCAGGGCGGCCCACTGGCGGAGCAGACTCTCCTCCTCAGGTGTCAGTTCGGTCGGCACCGTCACTCCGACGTGGACCAAGAGGTCTCCTCGCGCCTTCCGCCCCAGAACAGGCATGCCGAGCGCCCTGAGCCGGAAGACCTCGCCAGGCTGGGTGCCGGCGGGAACATCGAGAGTGGTGGTGCCGCCGTCGATCAGAGGGACCTCGAGGCTGGTGCCGAGAGCGGCCTCCGAGAACTCGATCCTCGCCTCGTGCCACAAGTCGTTGTCGTGACGTTCGAATCGAATGTCCGGGGCGACGGTCAGTTCGACGTACAGATCCCCCGGACTGCCACCCCGGCCCGGGCTCTCGCCTCGCCCGCTCATCCGCAGCCTGCTGCCGGTAGAGACTCCCGCCGGAATTTCGACCTCGACGCTTACCCGTTCCGATACCGCCCCGGTCCCGGAGCAAACGCGGCAGGGATTGGAGATAAGACGCCCCTCCCCTCCGCATCTTCTGCACTCCGCGGCGGTAACCATGGTCCCGAACACGGAGCGGCGGGTCACCCGGACCTGTCCGGTGCCCCCGCAGTCGGGGCAGGTCTCCGGGTTGCTTCCCGGCTCGGCGCCGGAGCCGGAACACTCGGCGCAGGTGAGCCGTGTGGAATATTCGACCGTCACGGGGCCACCGAATGCGGCCAGGTCGAGGCTGATGTCGGTGTGGATGAGAATGTCGCGTCCCCTGGTGGGACGGCTCGAGCGCGGTGAGCCAAAGAGGCCGTCGCCAAAGACAGACCGGAGGAGGTCGTCGAACCCTCCCATGCTGCCGAACAGTTCGCTAAAGTCGAAGGTGCCGCCGCGGTCATAGCGCTGGCGCCGCTCGGGATCGGAGAGCACCTCGTAGGCCTCGGCTGCCTCCCTGAAGCGAGCGGCTGTCTCGGGATCGCCCGGATTCGTGTCCGGGTGGGTCTGCCGAGCGATGTTGCGGAAGGCCTTCTTGATCTCCTCGGCACTAGCTGATCTGCCGACGCCGAGCACCTGGTAGTAGTCCCTCGCCATCAGTCCGAGCCCGACCCCATCTGGTTCTCCAACTCCCGCGAGACTTCTTCGACCGCGGAGATGGCCCGGCGGTAGTTCATCCGCATCGGCCCGATGACGCCGACGGAGCCCGCCTCACCGGCAGCGTCGAAAGTCCTGGACACCACGGCGAGGTCGAGGTCCTCGTCCTCCATCTCGCTGCCCAGCTGTACGGACATGGCGGAGGCCCCGGCCAGGAGCTTCATCACCTCGGCTTCGCGTTGCAGGATGTCGAGGACGCGGCCCAGCGTGTCGGCGTCGTCCCAGACCATGGCCATGCGCTGTGCACCCGCGACAAACATCTCGGTCCCGGCTGTAGCGGCGATCTGAACGCAGTCGGTGATGGTCAGCACCAGTTCCCTGAGCGGCTCGTCCATGGCGGCC
Organism: uncultured Acidimicrobiaceae bacterium; assembly: GCA_964529515.1. Lineage (GTDB taxonomy): Bacteria > Actinomycetota > Acidimicrobiia > Spongiisociales > ZC4RG35 > ZC4RG35. The sequence continues at coordinate 1,728 of CAZGWX010000265.1, read as the reverse complement.
AGCTTCTCGGGCGGCAGGGAACCGGCGGAGGCGAGCTCGACGCCCTCCATCTCCGCAGCCACGATCCGCTGTCCGGTCTCCATCTGCTCCGAAGTCACGGGCACGCGGAACCGTCCGCGTTGCTGCACCACGCGTCCGCCATCTGTGATCACGATGACGAGAACTTGATCCGCAGTCACCTGCATGGTGTGCACCGAGCGGATGTGGTCGCGCCCGAACCCCGGGGCGACGACCACGGCCGGGAGCTCGGTGATCTCGGCCAACAAGTCAGACGTGGCACGCAGCAACTTGGACAACTCGACATTGACCTCGCCGAAGATGGACGAGACTCTCCCGATCCGTCCAGGGACACGAACGTTGTCGAGGTGGTCCACGTAGTACCTGTAGGCACGGGCGGTCGGGATCCGCCCGGCCGACGTGTGCGGCTGGACCACGAAACCCTCCTGTTCGAGAGTCACCAGATCGTGACGAATGGTTGCGGCCGAGACACCGAGCCCACTCATCTCGGCGATGGCCTTCGAGCTCACGGGCTCACCTGTCCTGATGTGCTCCTCGACGAGCACCCGGAGAACCTCAGATCTACGTTCTTCAAGCATGATTTCAGGCCCTGACGTTATCCGCGGTGACGGGCTCTTCCCACCCTTGTAGACCGAGCACGGTGCGATGCACCAGATCGGTGTGGAGCGGCCGGGACACCACGAGGCGGCCCCGGACGTCGGTTATCACCCCGGCCTGGAAGAGGCGGACACCGTCCGGGTCGGATGCGAGGCGGGCGGTTCCGGCGCCGTGAGCGACTCCGACACTCCGGCGCAGACCGACGAAGAGGCGGTCCAGTTCGGCGTCCCAACCGGAGATCTCCTCGGTCCCGGCAACCGGATCGAATCCCGCCTCGACAGTGGCGAGGTAGGTGTCGAGGTGCCGCAGGTTGCGGCGCCGCACACCGTTGCGGTAGCTGTGAGCTCCCAATCCGTACGCCTCGTACTCCCCCTGTGCCCACACGGTCAGGTTGTAGCGGCACTCCTTGCCTCCCAACGCCCAGTTGGAGACCTCATACCTCTCGAAGCCGGCACCGGTCAGTGCTTCGTCGGCGTGCTCCCACCGGTCGGCCTGGACGTCGGGGTCTGGACCCGGGGCGCCCGAACGGACATCCCGATGGAGGGTTGTTCCCGGCTCGACGGTGAGGGCGTAACAGGAGACATGATCAACACCGGTGGCGATTGCCCCGATGACCGACTGCGTCCAGGACTCGTCTGTCTCCGAAGGAGTGCCAAAGATCAGGTCCATGGAGATGCTCCCGAAGCCGGCCTCACGGGCAGCGTTCACGGCTGCCCGAGCCTGGGTAGGATCGTGCCTTCGGCCGAGGGAGACAAGCACGCGGCCGTCGAGGCTCTGGGCGCCGAACGAGACCCGATTGAAGCCTGAGGCGATCAACCCGCTCGCCTTGTCCGGGTTGAAGTCCTCGGGGTTGGCCTCGAGGCTGATCTCCGCGTCGGGTGCGATTCCGTGCCTGGTGTCCAGAGCCTCGAGGATTCGCCCCAGAAGGACGGGGTCGACGTGGCTGGGGGTCCCGCCTCCGAAGTAGACCGACTGGAGAGGAAGCCACCGCTCCGAACGTGCGATCTCGGCAACGACCGCCTCGACATATCGGCCCGTCAGGTCGTCCTTTCCGGCGACCACGGCAAAGTCGCAATAAGGGCAGACCCGGGCACAAAACGGGATGTGGACGTA
>CAZGWX010000264.1:0-14842 GCA_964529515.1 uncultured Acidimicrobiaceae bacterium | reverse complement strand
GAGGCTGACCTTTCCCGTGGGGCGGGGAAGGTCGGCTTCGTCCTCCAATGCCCAGCTCACGGTGGTCCTCTCCTGGTACCGGGAGTAAGCGAGGAGGGCCGCGGAGACTCCGACCATCTGGATCACCGCCAGCACCGCGGCCAGAGGGAGGTCGAACAGTGTCACCGCCTGGCGGTAGATCTCGACCTCGAGGGTCGCGTACTGGAAGCCGCCGAGGATCAGCACCACTCCGAACGAGGTGAATGTGAACAGGAAGACGATGGACGCCGCCGCCCCGAGGGCCGGCCGGAGCAGGGGGAGAGTGACGCGGGTGAACACACGCCACGGCGACGCCCCCAGGGTGCGGGCCGCCTCGTGAAGCGATGGGTCGATCCGGGACCACAGCGTCGACACGGTGCGGACGACGACCGCGACGTTGAAGAACACGTGGGCGGCGAGGATCGCTCCGATCGACTCTGCCCATCCCAAGGCGAGGAAGGCGGTGCCCACGACCACCGTCGGTAGGACGAACGGAACCGTGATCAAGGCCATGGCCAGGCGACGACCCGGGAACCGATATGTCGACACCGCCCAGGTGAGTGGCGCTGCGGCCACCAGCGTCAGGACCGTTGACAACATCGCCTGCCACAGGGTGAACCATCCGACCCTGGCCAGACGCGCCTGCACCGCTTCGAAGCCGAAGGACAGCTCACCCAGGCCGATCGCAAGCACCCGGATCACCGGGTAGAGGAAGAAGTAGCCGATGAACACCGCCGGGATGGCGGCTACCGCCAGCCAGCCCCAGCGGACGCGTCGTCTCATCCCTCGAGCACTGCGATCCACTCATCGATCCAGCGTCCCCGGTTGGCGTCGATCGCGCCCATGGCGACTCGGGACGGATCCTCGGGGAGCACCGTGTGCTCGGCCCAGGTCCGCGGGAGGTCCACCGTGTCGTTCGCCGGGAACACGAACCAGCTCTCGGGAATCTGGGTCTGGAACTCGGGGGAGAGCATGAAGTCGATCAGTTTGGCCGCGTCGTCCTCGTGTTCCGTGCCGGCGAGGATGCCCGCGTACTCGATCTGCCGGTAGCAGCCCTCGGTCATCACTCCGGTCGGCGCCTCGTCGAGCGGCTCTTCGGCGAACAGGACCTCGGCGGGCGGGGAGGAGGCGTAGGAGAGCACCAGCGGGTAGGCACCGCCGTAACGCGTGAAGTCCTCGTAGTAGGCGGTGCTCCACGACGAGACCACCTTGGTCCCGCCCGTGCGGAGGTCGGCCCAGAAGTCCTGCCACCCGTCCTCGCCGTATTCAGCGATCGTCGCCAGCACGAAGGACAGGCCGGGAGACGAGGTGGCGGGATGGGTGACCACGAGCAGCGGAGCGAGGGCAGGATCGCGGAGGTCGTCGAGTGTCTCCGGGACCGGGACCCCGTTGTCGGCGAACCAGCCCTTGTCGAAGTTGATGCACACGTCACCGAAGTCGATGGGGGTGACGAAGTCGCCCTCGACGAGGAACGAAGGGTCGACCGTGTCGATGCCGACCGCAGAGTGGGGGGCGAACAGGTCGTTGTCGAGGGCGCGGGTGAGGAAGGTCTCGTCGATGCCAAACATCACGTCGGCAAGCGGGTTGTCCTTGCTGAGGACCGCCTGGTTGACCATCGATCCGGCGTCGCCGGCGGCGACCACCTCGACAGTGATACTGGTCTCCTCTGTGAACGCGGCGAAGGTCTGGTCGGTAACCCCCTCCCGGAACGAGTCGTGAGCGAGGATGCGCAACGATTCCGGCTCGCCATTACCGCACGCGGCGAGGGCAAGCAGGGCGAGGGTGATCAAGAAACGTCTCATCGGCATAACTCCTTTCGGGAGCGTCGATGAGGTCCCTACACCGGCATTACCCGGATCAGGTTCATTCGGTCGGAGCCTCGCACATGCTCCCTCTCAGCCCGGTCTCACCGAGCTCCCGTCACGACCCAGGGTAGTGGGAACTACGCCGGTGCGAACACCAGAACGGTGTTGTGGCCGCCGAAGCCGAAGGAGTTGGAGATGGCGGCTCCGGGGACCCACGGCCTCGGATCGGCGACGATATCCACCAGCGGGATCGAGGGATCTTGGTCGGTGAGGCCGATGTTGGGCGGGAGCTCTCCGCGGCGCATGGACTCGATGACCACTGCTGCCTCGATCGAACCTGAAGCACCCAGAGCGTGCCCCGTTGTGCCCTTGATCGAAGAGACCGGCGGCTGGTGGCTCCCGAAGACCCTGGCGATGACGTCGCCCTCGGTCTGGTCGTTGAGTTCGGTGCCGGTCCCGTGGGCGTTGATGTAGGTGATGTCTGCGGGACTCAGCCCGGAGTCTTCTAGCGCCGCGCGAATTGCGCGTTCCGCTCCGACTCCCTTTGGGTGAGGGGCCGTGACATGGTGAGCGTCCGCAGTCGAAGCCCCGCCGAGGACACGGGCCAATGGCTCGGCGCCCCTGGCCTTGGCGGTCTCGGCCGCTTCGAGCACCAGGACTCCGGCGCCTTCGCCCATGACGAACCCGTCGCGGGCCAGATCGAACGGGCGGGCGTAGCCCGAGGTCGAGAGGGCCCGCGCTGCCACGAAGCCGGTCCGGGCCGAAGCACGGGCTGCCGCCTCGGCTCCGCCGACGATCGCCGCGTCGGCGTAGCCCCATTGGATCTGGCGGAGACCGTCGAGGATCGACTGACTCCCTGCGGCGCAGGCAACCACCGGCGTGGTCACCGGTCCGCCGAACCCGTACTTGATGGAGATGGCCGCGGCAGCGGCGTTGGCCATCATCATCGGAACGATGAAGGGTGAGGGGCGGGGATTGTCCGAGTCGGTCTGATGGACGAGCTCTTCGAGTGTCTCCAGCCCGCCGATGCCGGTGGCGATGGCCACGGCGACCCGGGTCGGGTCGACTTCGAGTTCGCCTGCCCCGGTCAGGGCTTCGTGGGCGGCGACGAGGGCGAACTGGGTGAAACGATCCAGCCGCCGTGCGTCTCTTCGTTCCACGACCGGCTCGGGGTCCCAGTCCGCGATGAGGCGGGGCGCCGGTCCCGGCTGCTCCCTCAGGCCCTTCCAAAGATCGTCGATCCCGACCCCCGGTGCGCCGAGGGCGCCCACTCCGGTCACGACCACTTCTCTCATGTCTTCATTCTGGCCTTGAACCGTCACTCCGGGAAAACTGTTCGCTGCAGCTTCCGCATGCCCCCGAGCCATCTCTCGTAATCGTTGGCTTTGTTGCGGAAGAACTCGGCGACCTCGGGATGGGGGAGGATGAGGAACTTCTCCTCGGCGAGGGCCTCGACCACGGCCTCCGCCACCTGTGCGGGATCGATCGCTTGTGGGCCGAGCAAGGTCTCGAACTCGGTCGCCGCATCGAGGAGCCTGGTTCGAACGCCCATCGGGCACAGCGCGGAGACCTTGATTCCGGCGTCGCCGTAGGTGATGGCCAGCCACTCGGCGAAGGCCAGCGCTGCGTGCTTGGTCACCGAGTACTGGGCCGCCTTCAGGTTGGTGAGGAGTCCGGCGGCACTGACCGTGGCGAGGAAGTAGCCCTCACCTCTCGCCACCCACCCCGGGACCAGAAACCGGGCGGCGTGGACGTGGGACATCAGGTTGACCTGCCACATTCGGTCCCACTCGGCCGGGTCAGTCTGCTCGTCGCCGATCATGCCGTAGCCGGCGTTGGCGCAGAACAGGTGGATGGGGCCGAAGAGGTCCTCGGTCTCTTCGACGAGCCGCCGGTTGGCCTCGGGGTCGGAGACGTCGAGGGTCACGGCGTGGGCGCCGAGGTCACCGGCAACACGCTCCACTCGATCAGGCTCCAGGTCGGCCAGCACCAGCGCCCGCGGCGACTCCTTGGAGAACCGGCGCGCCATTCCCTCACCGATGCCGCTGCCGGCCCCGGTGATCACCACGACTCTGTCGGCGAGCTCCACAGCCTCAGCGGATCACTTCGAGGAGACCCGGGTCTGCCTTGATGGTGGGCACCAGACCGGACGCGGTTGGGAGGATGTGCTCTCCGAAGAAACGGGCGTGTGCCACCTTGGACTCGAGGAACTCACGGGGATAGCCCCGGTCCGCTCCTCGTGCCTCCACGGCCTGGACCGCCATCAGCCAGCCCGCCGCCACCAGCCCGAACTGGCGCAGATAGGGGGTGGCCGCAGCCAGGACGGTGTCCATCTCTCCGGCACCGAGGCGTGCGCTGAGCCACTCGGTCGTGTCGACGAGCCCCTGGACCGCGGTGGTGAGACGGTCCCGGAACTCGCCCAGGTCTTCGTGGTCGGACATCCGACCCATTGCGTCCGCCATGTCGGAGATGAACCTGGAGACCGTCTCTCCGCCTTCGAGGGCAAGTTTCCGTGTCACCAGGTCGATGGCCTGGATACCGTTCGTGCCCTCGTAGATCGGGGCGATTCTGGAGTCCCGCAAATGCTGGGCCGCACCCGTCTCCTCTACGTAGCCCATTCCGCCGTGCACCTGGATGCCGATCGAGGCCATCTCGACGCCGGTGTCGGTGCACCACGCCTTGACCACGGGAGTGAGGAGGGCCAGGAGGTTGGCGGCATGCCGGCGCTCGCTGTCTTGTTCCGAGTGGGCGGCGAGGTCGCCCTGACGAGCCGTGTAGTAGACGAGCGCCCGCATTGCCTCCGCGCTCGACTTCATCGTGGCCAGCATCCGCTTCACGTCGGGGTGCTCGATGATCGGCACTTCCTCCGACCCGCCCGGCCGGCGCCCCTGGACCCGATCGCGGGCGTAGGCCACCGCCTGCTGATAGGCGCGCTCAGTGATGGCGAGCCCCTCGATGCCGACACCGATGCGGGCGGTGTTCATCATCGTGAACATGTTCCTCATGCCCTCGAACTCGTTGCCCACGAGCCAACCGGTCGCCCCCTCGCCGTCATCACCAAAGGAGACGACACAGGTCGGTGACGCGTGGATCCCGAGCTTGTGCTCGATGCTGACAATCTTGTAGTCGTTGCGCTCGCCGGGCCGGCCGTCGGGGCCGGGGATGAACTTGGGGACGCAGAACATCGATATGCCCTTGGTACCCGGTGGTGCGTCGGGCGTGCGGGCCAGGACCATGTGGACGATGTTGTCGGTCAGGTCGTGGTCGCCCCACGTGATGAAGATCTTGGTGCCGAACAACCGGTAGGTCCCGTCTTCCTGCGGCACCGCCCTGGTGCGGATGGTGCCGAGGTCCGACCCGGACTGCGGCTCCGTGAGCTGCATCGTGCCCGTCCACTCCCCGCTGACCATTTTCTCCAGATAGGTGGCTTGCAGTTCCTCAGACCCGTGCTGGAGCACCGCCTCTACTCCGGAGTGCGTGAGCATCGGCGCCAGCGAGAAGGCCATGTTGGCGGTCTTGAACATCTCGTTGATGGCCACCCCGACCGTGTAGGGGAGGCCGCCTCCACCCCACTCGGTGGGCAGAGCCGCGGCGGCCCAGCCGGCCTCGACATAGGCTTGGTACGCCTCCTTGAAGCCTTCCGGGGAATGGACGTTTCCTGAGTCGTCGAGGTTGGAGCCCTGCTCGTCACCGACCCGGTTGAGCGGGGCGATGACCTCGGAGAAGAAGCGCCCCGCCTCGTCGATGATGTCGGCGACGGTGGCGGGGTCGGCGTGGCCGAGACCTTCGAGCTTGGAGATCTCGTCCAGGCGGGCGATTTCCGTCAGGGCGAACTTCATGTCCTCGACGGGGACTACGAAGTCGGTCATGCGCGCATGCTAGGTGAGCCGGTCAGCCGGTCCACCAGAGCGGGCAGCACGTCGCCGATGGCGCTGTCGATTTTGACCGTGGCCAGCCGGTCGGCGTCGGTGGCACCGAGGTTGATGATGACCAGGGGGAGCGACCTCTGCGCGGCCAGCATGACTATCTCGGCGGCCGGCCACACCGAGACCGTCGAGCCGACGACGAGGACGGCGTCGGCGATGGTGAGGAACAGATGGGCCTTGGTCATCTCTCCGGTCGGGAGCGACTCGCCGAACATCACCACGTCCGTCTTCACGAGTCCGCCGCACCGGGGGCAGTGGGGGTCGTCCTCGCCCGCCTCCACCCATTCGAGGACCGTTTCGGTCGGCCACTGGGTCCCGCAGTCGAGACAGCTTGCGGTCCGCACGCTCCCGTGGAGCTCGGCGACCTGGCCCTCCTCCAGTCCCGAGACAAGATGGAGGCCGTCGACGTTCTGGGTGACGACCCCGCCCAGCAGGCCGGCCCGGTCGAGGGCGGCGATCGCTTCGTGGCCGCGGTTGGGGCGGGCGGGGGAGCGGGCTCCCCACAACAAGCCCTCGGCGTGCATCCGCCACTTCTCGACGCGGAGGTCGCGGTTGGCGTGATACCGCGAGATCGTGAAGTCCTCCGGATCGACCCGCGTCCACAGCCCGTCGGGCCCGCGGAAGTCGGGGATTCCCGACTCGGTCGACAGCCCGGCACCGGTGAACACGAGGATTCGCTCCTTGCCCCGGAGAACCTCGTAAGCCGACTCGATGGCGTCGCTGGGCACGAGTGGAGTCTGCTCTAGGCTGGCACCGTGAGCAAGGGCGACCGGCCTCTCGATCCTCAGACGTCTTCCGTCTCCGCCGGTCACGATCCGGCTCGCCATCGAGGAGCGTTGAAGACTCCGCTCTACGAGACCTCGACGTATGTCTTCGGGTCGGCCGAGGAGGGCCGCCGCTACTTCGAGGTCGTCTACGGCGGCGCCGACCCCGAAGGCGCCGACATCGGGTACAGCTACAGCCGTCTCGACGCCCCCAACCTTCGGGTCGCCGAAGCCCGCATCGCCGCCTGGGAGGAGTGTGACGCAGCCGCGCTGTTCAACAGCGGGACTGCCGCGATGGCAACCATCTTCTTGAGGCACCTCCGTCCGGGCGACCTCGTTCTCTACTCGACTCCGATCTACGGCGGCACCGCCACCTTGCTTCGGGGCCTGATGACAGACTTCGGCGTCATCGCTGTGGCCTACATGCCCGAGGACTCTGCCGACGACCTGGAGCGCAAGCTCGATGGGCGAAAGCCGGCGATGGTCCTGGTGGAGACACCGTCCAACCCCACCAACGACGTCTTCGACCTCGAGATGCTTTCCACCGTCGCCCACCAGCACGGTGCCGTGGCGGTGTGTGACAACACCTTCCTGAGCCCGGTGTTGCAGCGCCCGGTTCGCCAAGGGTTCGATCTGGTGTTCCACTCGGCAACCAAGTACCTGGGCGGCCACTCCGACCTCACGGCCGGTGCGGTCGCCGGCCGGAGCGAGCTCGTCGAGCCGCTGCGCAAGCTCCGGTACCAAATCGGGTCGACCGCCCAGCCCTGGACGGCCTGGCTGCTCACCCGTTCGTTGGAGACACTGCAGGTCCGCGTGGAGCGCCAGACCGCCACCGCCACCATGGTGGCCCAGTTCCTGGCGAGCCACCCCAAGGTGACGCGGGTGTCCCATCTGAGCCTGCTTGGTCCGGATGACACCGGTTACGACGCCTACAAGAGACAGTGTCTCGGCCCTGGTGCGATGGTCACCTTCGACGTGGCTGGAGGGGAGGACGAGTGCTTCCGCTTCCTCGACGCGCTGGAGTTGATCCGTCACGCGGTCTCGCTCGGCGGCACCGAGACGATCGTGTCCCAACCGTGGAACGCCAGCCACTTCTCCATCCCGGCCGAGGAGAAGGTTTCACTGGGGATTGCCCCCTCGACGGTGCGGATGTCGGTCGGACTCGAGTCCCCATCCGACCTCATCACCGACCTGGCGTCGGCCCTGGACCAGGCATAGGTCGTACAGCCCATACCCGCCACGCTCCGTGGGCGGATAATGATCCGGCGCGGTATCAACACTTGCCCGTGCCATTGCCTTGGCCGGCAGCGGGCAGATAGGGCTCCCTACCCGGAGCTGTGAGGGCGGTTCTGTTTCGACGGGGCCGCCCTCACTCAGTTGAGGTTCGGCCTCGGGGTCGTTTGGGGTAGATTCAGGGGACATGGAGATCCTGACGATGGCAGCGGTGGTCGTGTCCGTGGTCGCGGCGGTCCGCGGCACTTGGTCCCCCTGTGGTGTCTCCATGCTCTCTTCGATCACCCCTCTCACCGAGAGCGGGCGGGGCAACCGCTACTGGAGAACGGTCATCTGGTTCTTCCTTGGGGCTGTCGCGGGCGGTGCGACGCTGGGCGCGCTCGCTGCCGGCGGAGCCCTCCTCGTGCGCGCCATCGACCTGCCCACGGGCGCTGCGCTCGCGGCCGCTGGGCTTGCCGCGGCAGTAACACTCGGGTCTGACCTGAGTGTCGGAGGCTGGCGGCTTCCCTCCAACCCGCGTCAGGTGAACCGGGCGTGGCTCGACCGCTATCGCTCCTGGGTCTACGGCCTCGGCTTCGGATGGCAGCTCGGAGTTGGTGTCGCCACTTTCGTCATGAGCGCCACGGTCTATCTGATGGTTGTGCTGGCAGCCCTTTCTGGTCGCCCGATCTTCGCCTTCCTCGTCGTCACAGGCTTCGGCCTGATCCGTGGGCTTGCCGTTCTTCCGGCCGCCAGAGTGCGAACTTCCGCCGGGCTCATGAGCCTCCACCGATCGATCGAGCGTTTCCGTCCCGCCAGCCGTGCGGTGGCGGTGGCGACCCAGATTCTCGTTGTCGGGGCGGTCCTCGGTTCGCTCATCGCCCCGCTTGTGGGCGCGTTGGCCGCAGGCGCCCTCGGTGGCACCGCTTGGGCGATGAGGCGCCAGCTCAGCGACCCGGCACCGAAGAGCCGCCCGCTGGTGGCCGCTGCTTCGCGCTGAAGCCCTCGACCAGCACCAGAGGGACCTCCCGGTAGGGATTGGGGATGACGCGGAGCCCTGTTCCGTAAACCTTGGTCAATAGCTCTTCGTCCAGAACTTCCCACGGCGTCCCCTGGGCTACCACGCGTCCCCGATCGAGGAGACAGAGCGAGGTGCAGTGCTGCGCGGCTGCGTTGAGGTCGTGAATGACCGACACCACCGTCGCTCCGGACTCGGCTGCCAGTCGGGCCTCCCTGAGAACCAGCTCGGAGTGGCCGATGTCCAGCGACGCCGCAGGCTCGTCGAGGAGGAGTACGGGGGTTTCCTGGGCGAGCACTCTGGCGAAGGCCACCCGGGACCTCTCCCCCGTGGAGAGGGTTGAGTGGGTGCGATCGGCGAGATGAGAGATGTCGGCTCGTTCCAGTGCGGACTCGACCGACCTCCGATCGTCCTCCGACGACACGGTGGGGTCATGACGATGTGGGTAGCGGCCCATCGCCACGACAGTTCGGACCTCGAACGGGAGCCTGGTGTCGGCCGAGTCGCCGAGGACAGCTCGGAGCGTTGCCAGCCGCGCCGGCTCGATGCTATGGATGTCCTGTCCCCCGATGGTGACGACGCCGGTTTGCGGGCGGGCTTCGCCGGCGAAGAGCCCGACGAGGGTGGTCTTGCCGGATCCGTTGGGGCCGAGCAAGCCGAGATGCTCACCGGGCCGCACCTCGAGTCTTATCCCTTCCAGCTTGAATCCGCCGACCGACCGGGTGATGTCGTCGGCGACCAGCGTGGTGGGCTCAGGCACGACGTCCCCTGGACACGAGCCAGACGAACAGTGGCCCACCCGCGACTGCGGTGACCACACCGACCGGCAGCTCGATGGGCTCCAGGACAAGCCGGGCAAGAACGTCGGAACCGACCAGAAACGCTGCGCCTCCGATCATCGCGGCCGCCAGGAGGCCACCGTGACCCGGTCCGGCCAGCGGCCGCACCAGGAATGGGACCAACAGCCCGACGAAGACAACGACCCCGACGACCCCGACGGTCGCACCGACCGCCCCGCCGACCACGATGTAGAGGATCGTCGTCACCAGGTCGACGTCCACGCCGAGCTGCCACGCCTCCCTGTCGCCGAGGGCCAGCAGGTCGAGCAGGCGTCGCGAGGCGACTACGACTCCCATCGCGATCAGCAGGATGAAGGTCACGGTCCCGAGGCCCCGCCAAGTCGCCCCGGAGAGACTCCCGAGGAGCCAGAACTCGATCGGAGGGACGACTGCACGATCGAGACCGAACACGACGAAGCCGACCCAGGCGCTGAGTGTCGTCCCTAGGGCGACTCCCGCGAGTACGAGACGGGTGGGATCGAGCGACATGTTTCTGCCGAGGCGGCGGACGAGGAAGGCTGTCAGCACGCCGGCCGCAGCGCCACCGGCAATGGCTCCCTGGACGCCACCCGCGGCTGCGCCGATGGCGGCGCCGATGGCGGCGCCGGGCCCGATACCGAGTAGATGGGGGTCGGCGAGGCTGTTCCGGAGAATCCCCTGCAGCGTGACTCCGGCGGCTCCGAGGGCTGCGCCCACCACGATGCCCAGCAGCGTCCGCGGCGCTCTGATCCCCCAAACCACTGCGTCGGCCTGCCCGGACAAGGGATCCCCCGGTCCGAGCCGCCGGGTCAGTACGGCGAGGGTCTCGGAGATGTCGACTGGCACCGCTCCCTGTGTCAGGGAGAGGAGTGTCACTCCCACTGCTGCCAATCCGAGCCCGCCGAGAAACCAGCGGGCTCGGATTGTTCGTTGCCGCGCCGCGTCGACGCTCAACCAGCCTGGTTCGGGTAGAGGTCGTCGATGAGCTGGTTGAGGGCTTGAGCGACTCGAGGTCCGAGGTTGAAGAAGAAGGCCTCGTCATAGGCGAGTACGGCCCCGTTCTGCCCGGCCGGTGTGTCGGACACCCCGGGGATCGCGAGCAGGGCCTCGATTCCACCGAGCGCCTCCAACCCCGACTCAGGAACCACGATGACGTCGGGCGCTGCGGCGATGAGAGCCTCCGGCGTGAGGGGCGCCGCGCCCATCACTCCAGAAGCGACGCCTGCGTCGACGGCACCCGCTCCCTCGATCATCGCCTGCGTTGGCATGCCCAGTCCGAAGATGAGCAGCAGCTGTGGGCCACGGGTGTACAGGAAGGCCACGTTTGGGTCTTCGTCGTTGCCCTCGACCCTGGCCTGGGCCGTGGTGATGTCTGACATGACCCCCGCGGCCAGCGCCTCGCCCGCGTCGGGCACACCCAGGATGGTGGCGACGTCGTCGATCTTGGTCTCGACTCCTTCGAGTGTGACCTGCGTCTCGATGATGGCGACCGGTATCCCCGCCTGGCGAAGCTGCTCGATGGTCTCAGCCGGTGCCACCTGGGTGTCGCCGATGACCAGCGTGGGCTCGAATCGGAGGACCGCTTCCGGCGTCAGTTGCTGATGGAACCCGACGGTGGCGCCGGTGTCGTTGAGCGACGCCGCGGCCTCCGGGTAGGTGGTGGTGACGTCGACGGCAACGACGTTGTCACCGAGCCCGAGCTCGAAGATGATCTCGGTGATGTCGCCATTGAGCGAGACGATTCGGGAAACGTCGCCGATCTCGGTGGTGACACCGTCTGGACCCGTGAACGACCAGGACTCGGGCTGTGTGGTCGTCGTTTCTGCCGTTGGCGTCGTGGTGGTCTCCACGGTCGTCGTGGTCGCAGGTTGGCTGGTGGTGGTGTCGCCGGCCGACCCTCCGCATGCCGCGGCGAGCATCGTCAGCAGCACAGCCAGAGCAGTTTGTCGCATGGGTTGCTTCTCCTTCATGGGGTGTGAGCGCTCTCCTGGGAGCGATGGATGGAGGGGGTCCGGTCAACGGCGATCTGCCGGTATCCGGCCCAGATCAGGACCAGCCCGATCAACTCCGTCACGTAGAGGACCTCGACCATCCCGGCCCGGGCGAAAGAACCGCCGATGCCGGGAAGAATTGCGCCCACGGCGATGAGAACGTTCCCGCGCACACGGGCTCCGGTCACGCCTTGCCGTCGGTATCGAACCGCTGACCAAATCGCCCCACCGATCAGGAAGACGACCGCGTAGAGATTGACCAACGGGGAGAACAGGCGGACGAACCCCCACTCGAGGACATCCCCGCTGAGGCGATGCGGTTCGACCTGACTGAGGTCGAGGGGCGTGGAGATGACGAAGACCGCGGCGATGGCCACATAGGTGATGAGCAGGATCGCCAGGCGGTCAGCCTTTCGCCGGGGAAGAAGCAGATAGACGGTCCCCTGGGCGAGGGGTGCGCCACCAAGGAGGGCGCCGGCGATGTACCACGCCCGGAACACCGGTTCGCTCCAGCCGAACACTGTGGTGAGGGCCTCGGTCAGCGTTCCGACGCCATACAGAGCGACGCCGATCGTCCACCAGAGGAGATACCGGGCGTCAGGCTTGCGACGCCAGTGGCGCCAGAGGACGACCGAGAAGGCGGCGGCGACCATGGTCGTGGCCACCGGCAGATAGTGGACGAAGCCCAGCTCCATGGGCCGGGATGAAAGGGGGCGGTGGGGCCGACAGCGAGTCGTGATCGATTCGACGTGGAGTCGTGATCGATCCGACGCGGCGTCGACCAGAGGCTTCTCTAGATCAGCCCCGTTTCAGCAGGCTGGTTGTCTCCGGTTCGTCCCACCAACGCAGTATCCGACGTGCGCTCAAAGTGATCCACCGCGACGGTTCGCCGACCTCCTCCATCGTCATCCAGGTGCGGCCGCGCTCCGCCCGGTCGAGTGGCCAGGTGCCGTCGTCGAGTCGGCGCGACGTGACGATTTCAACCGCCTCCTCCATGCGCGGGTCGTGCACGCCGGCGGCGCGGAAGTAGTCCAGCCCCCGGAGTACGTCGTAACGCCATCGGCAGGGGTGGTGGAACTGGAGGAACTCGTCGTCGGCGGGTTGGCCATCGGTGAGCCTTCGGAACAGCGAACGCTCGAGGAGGAACTCGTCGCCCGTCCGCCGAGCCTCCGTGACCTCAGGCGAGCCTCCGGTGGAATGTTCGAACTCGAGGAGCCCTTCGAGGACGTTGATCGTGGAGTGATACGACGAGCGCGTCGAGCCCTCGGCCCTCTCGCAGTTCCAGCCCCCGTCCTCGAGGCGTTCGGTGACGAGGCGCTCGACGATCGGGGCGACGTCCACGCCGAAATACGAGCCGTTGGCGACCGTGCGTCCGTTGATGCACTCCTCTACCTCGCCCTCCCAGAAGGGCTGGCCGTCGTGGTCCCACTTCGAGCTCTCCCCGATGAGGGCGGCTGTTCGCCGCGCTCTATCGCCGGCCGGGTCGAGTCCCAACTCCCGCAGTTGACTGAGCGCCCAGTGTGTGGCTGTCCATGGCTGGCCTTGCTCTTGCCACTCGTCCCAGGTGAACCCGGCAGGAACGAAGGCGCCGCCCGCCCACTGGCCGTCGGGGTCCTGATGAGAGAGGAGCTCAGCGCCCCAGCCCTCAGTCTCCACCTTGGCGCGCTCCGCGGACCACTCCGACTCGGGAGCGTCGAGGAGGTCGCGCATTGTCTGCCAGCGGATCGAAGGATCGGACTCGAGTAGCCAGGCAACGACGTCCACGAGTGAAGGGTACCGAAGGACCTCGAAAGGATGCCGGGAGCCAACAGTGCGAGAATTCCGGTCCAGTCGTCTGCACGGAGGTCCTCCATCAGATATCGCCCCTATCGCCGCCGGTCGATCTCGCCTGAGGTCCGAACCGACTACGAGAGGCTCCTGGCGCGTCATCTCGACGGGGTCACGAACTCAGTTCCCTCCGACTTGGTGGGCTACCTGGACTTTCTCGCCGGCCTGAAGCGGTTCGTGTTCCACGGCTCCAATCGTCCCGATATCGAAGAGTTGAGCATCGAGCGAGAGTCGGGGGACAGCCGTGCCTTCGGTCGTCAGGAGGCCGTCTTCGCCACGTCCGACCCGCATTGGGCCGCGCTGTTCGCCATGGTGGCCAGGGAGAACACTTCCCGGCTTCGCAACGGGAGCTTCGCGTTCTCGTCCGCTGCCCGGACCCGCTGGTATCGACGTGACATCGTGCTCCGAGATCCCGATGGGCCGCTGTTGGGCGAGGGGTCTCTCTACGTGCTTCCCAGAGACACCTTTCACGCAGAGCCGAAAGTCTTCGGGATCATCGACAACGCGCAGTGGGCGAGCCCGCTGGCTGTGACCCCGCTCTTCTCGCTTCGCTTCGGACCCAAGGACTATTCCCTTTCCCGGCACATCAGGGCTATCTCGGACTGAGCCTCGGCCGGGATCCACATGGCTCATGGCCGATGGGTTCCGGACGCCAGGGTCTTATGGGTCGATAGGCTCATTCTCGATTGATCACGCTTCGTGTTGACTGCCGCGCAACGCGGTCACGCGGGTGGTGCCGCAGGGAATTGGGAGGTTGAGCTGCCAAAGGCGGCTCAATATTGGGAGGCATTTCATGGGCAGGAGTCCCGGTCGTCATATGGTGCGCGTCGCGCGCCATCGCATGCTGATAACGAAGCTGTGGGCCCTCGTGCTCGTCTTCGGGCTCTTCACCAGTGGTGTTGCCTGGGCCGATGACCTCCCCGATCCCGAAGGTCCTGCTGAGGTCACCGAAGCCGAGGAGACCTCCGAACCATCCGAGCTAGAAGCCGCGTCGGAACCTGAGCCCGCTCCCGCACCCTCCTACTCACCCAGCGGTTCCCCGACCATAGAGTCCGATCTCGAGGACTATCCCCCGGGTGGTCTGGTGACCCTGACCGGGTCCAACTGGCATGCCGGTGAGTCAATTCACGTCTACGTCAACGATGACTGGGGCAGTACCTGGCAACGCTCCGTCTACGTGACTGCCGACGACGGTGGCAACATCTTCGACCAGTTCAACCTGCCCTCTTGGTTCGTGGCCACCTACGAGGTCATCGCCACCGGCGAGGTTTCGGGCGTGGCGACCTGGGGGTTTACGGACTCGAATCCGCAGTCGATCACTGTTGCTGCCCCGACCACCGTGTCGGTCACACAGGGATCGACGGCCGTTTACGGCACGTTGACGCTCCGGGCGCGCGGGTCCGTGGACGTGTGTACGACGACATTGAGCGTGACGCCGGGCACCGGGACCGGCTTGCCCTCAG
>CAZGWX010000263.1:0-14402 GCA_964529515.1 uncultured Acidimicrobiaceae bacterium | reverse complement strand
CGTTGCGCGACTGGGGATCGACACCCACGGTGGGCTCATCGAGGATGAGCAGCTGCGGCTCGTGGAGCAAGCCGATGCCGATGTTGAGGCGACGCTTCATACCGCCCGAGAACTCTTTGGTGAGATCGTCGGCCCGGTCGGCGAGGCCGATGACCTCGAGCACCTCGCCGATGCGCCGCTTCATCGCATCCCCGGTCAAGCCGTAGAGCCGCCCGAAGAACCGGAGGTTCTCGCGGGCGGTGAGGTCGGGATAGATGGCCAGGTCCTGAGGTACCAAACCGATCCGGTCACGGCCTCTGGTGGAACGCACCGAGATCTCCTCCCCCATCACTTCCACGGTCCCGGCATCGGGCTCCAGAAGCCCGGAGATCATCGAGATCGCGGTCGTCTTGCCGGCCCCGTTTGGGCCGAGTAGCCCGAAGGTCTCGCCTTCGGAGATGGAGAAGGAAACGCCGTTGACCGCGACCAGGTCGTCATAGCTCTTCACGAGCCCTTTCACCGTCAGCACATCAGTCATCCAGGTCCCTTTTCGAGTGCGCCAGAGTATCGGACGGGCGCTGTCGGGCGTGTCGTGGTCGCCGACTTGTCTGGGTTGGGTCTCCCGACCGGCCGAGTCCAACAACTTGGACGGTACGACCGCGGCGGTACCGACCTCATGGCGGCGCCAGTCTGTGACCTGACGCCGACCACTACCCTGGGGGACATGCCGGGCGATTTGCACGAGACCATTGGCGTCGAGTTCATCAACCAACTGCCCGACAACGACCCGGTAGAGACCAGGGAGTGGCAGGAGTCACTCGACGCCGTAATCGAGGACGAGGGACCGACTCGGGCCCGCTACCTCCTGGCCAAGCTCCTCGAACGAGCCCAGGAGACCGGTCTAGGAGTGCCCGGGCCCGTGACCACGCCGTACGTGAACACGATCCCGGTCGAGGACCAGCCTGACTTCCCCGGCGATGCGGACCTGGAGCGGCGCATCCGCCGGTTCATCCGCTGGAACGCCGCCGTGATGGTGACCAAGGCCAACCACGCGGTGAAGGGGATCGGCGGCCATCTCTCCACCTTCGCCTCTTCGGCCACCCTCTACGAGGTCGGGTACAACCACTTCTTCCGCGGCCGGGAGGCCCCCGGCGGCGGCGACCACGTCTACTTCCAAGGTCACGCCGCTCCCGGGATGTATGCCCGGGCGTTCCTCGAGGGACGCATCGAGGAGTCGCACCTCGACAAGTTCCGCCAGGAGGTCGGCGGGGGCGGCCTCACGTCGTACCCCCACCCACGGCTCATGCCCGACTTCTGGGAGTTCCCCACGGTGTCGATGGGGATCGGTCCGATCAACTCCGTATATCACGCCCGTTTCAACCGCTATCTCCATCAGCGGGGTCTGGACGACACCTCGCAGTCTCGGGTCTGGTGCTTCGTCGGTGATGGCGAAGTAGACGAGCCGGAGACGTTCGGCGGGCTCTCGCTCGCCGCGCGTGAGGGCCTCGACAACCTGATCTGGGTAGTCAACTGCAACCTCCAGCGCCTCGACGGCCCGGTGCGCGGCAACAGCCAGATCATCACGGAGCTGGAGGCTGTGTTCAGAGGCCACGGCTGGAACGTGATCAAAGTGATCTGGGGATCGGGCTGGGACGACCTGCTCGCCAGGGACACCGAAGGCGCCCTGGTCAACGTTATGAACACCACAGTCGACGGCGAGTACCAGCGGTACAAAGCCGAGGATGGGGCGTTCGTCCGCGAGCAATTCTTCGGCAAGGACCCGCGGGCCCTCGCCCTGGTCGAAGACATGAGCGACGAGGAGATCTGGAACCTGAGGCGTGGCGGTCTCGACTACTCCAAGATCTACGCGGCCTACAAGGTGGCGACGGAGCTTCAGAACGGGAAGCCGACCGTCATACTCGCCAAGACCATCAAGGGCTGGACCCTCGGCCCCGACGTCGAGGGCCGCAACGCCACCCATCAGATCAAAGAGATGACCAACAAGCAGCTGATGGGGCTCCGAGAGACACTGCACCTCCAGGAGGAGATCCCGGTCGAAGCGCTGGAAGGTGACAAGGTCCCGCCGTACTTCCGACCGGCAGCCGGCTCGCCCGAATACGAGTACCTGATGGAGCGCCGGCGCGAGCTAGGCGGACTGCTCCCGAGGCGCGTCGTCGGCGACAGCAACTTCCCGCTGCCCGGACCCGACGCTTACAGCGAGGTCAATGCGGGTTCCGGCAAAGTGGAGGCCTCCACCACTTCGGCGTTCACCCGCCTCTTGCGGAATCTGAGCCGCCAGGAGGGCTTCGGACGCCACGTCGTCCCGATCGTCCCCGACGAGGCCCGCACCTTCGGCATGGACTCCCTGTTCCGGGAACTCAAGATCTACGCGCCCCACGGCCAGCTCTACGAGCCGGTGGACGCGGCCATGCTCCTGTCTTACACCGAGGCCGCCGACGGGCAGATCCTCGAGGAGGGCATCACCGAGGCCGGATCGGTCGCGTCATGGACCGCCGCCTCCACCTCGTACGCCACGCGCGGGATCCCGATGATCCCCTTCTTCATCTTCTACTCGATGTTCGGGTTCCAGAGGGTGGGTGACCTGATCTGGGCCGCCGCTGACGCCCGTGCCCGCGGATTCCTTCTCGGCGCCACTGCGGGCCGCACCACCCTGCAGGGCGAAGGCCTCCAGCACCAGGACGGCCACAGCCTGGTACTGGCGTCGACCGTGCCGGTGTGCCGGGCGTACGACCCGGCCTTCGCGTACGAGATGGGGACGATCGTGGAGGAGGGAATCCGCCGCATGTACGGCCCGGAGCCCCATGACGAGTTCTATTACCTGACCCTCTACAACGAGAACTACGTCCAGCCCCCGAAGCCGGAAGGCGTCGACCGCGGCATCATCGACGGGCTTTATCTGTTCGCCGAGGCGCCTGAGGGCCGCGACGCGGACGTGCGCATTCTCTTCTCGGGCACGGCTCACACGGCGGCGCGACAGGCTGCTGCGGACCTGGCCGAGCACTACGGCGTGGCCGCGGAACTGTGGTCGGCCACTTCCTACAAGGCGCTCCGCGAGGAGGCGCTGTCAGTAGACCGCTGGAACCTGCTCCATCCCGAAGAGCAACCCCGCGTGCCGCTGGTGACCCGGCTCCTGTCCAGTGACACCGTGCCGACGATCGCCGTCACCGACTTCATGAAGATGGTTCCCGATCAGATCGCCAGGTGGGTCCCCGGGCACTACGAGGTGCTGGGGACCGACGGGTTCGGCCGGTCGGACTCCCGGGAGGCGCTGCGGCGCTTCTTCGAGGTCGACACCGGGCATGTGGTCGCCGCGACCCTCTCCATTCTTGTCCGGCTTGAAATGGCCGAGGCGTCGTCGGTCAAGGATGCCTTCGATCGATATGACATCGATCCGGACACGGCCGATCCGGCCCACGCCCACTGATGACCTACCGCGATCTCGTCGACCGGGCTTTGAGCGCCATCGACGAGGTCGATCCGGCCGACGTGCGCGTCCGGCTCGGTGAAGTGACTGTCCTCGACGTCCGCGAGCCTGACGAACAGGAAGCGGGAGTCATTCCTGGAGCCATCCTGTTGCCGCGCGGCCTCCTCGAGCGGGACATCACCCGTCACGTTCTCCCGGGCACCGGGACCGTCGTCGTGTATTGCGAAGGCGGCTGGAGGTCGGCCCTGGCGGCAGCCACCCTCGCCCAGCTCGGCTACGAGGCGGTATCGATGCGTGGCGGCTTCGACGAGTGGAAGCGGCAGGGGCACCCCTGGGGCGACCCGGCAGGCCTCACTTCGGACCAACGGCGGCGTTACTCGCGCCACGTCCGCCTCCCCGAGGTGGGAGAGGCGGGCCAGATCAAGCTTCTGTCCTCGCGCGTGCTCCTCATCGGGGCGGGAGGTCTGGGATCTCCCGCAGCTCTCTATCTGGCGGCGGCCGGGGTCGGCACCATCGGAGTCGTCGACGATGACGTCGTCGACCAGAGCAACCTCCAGCGTCAGGTCCTCCACTCGGTGGACCGGATCGGGGTGGCCAAGGTCGACTCGGCACGCGAGGCCATCACGGCCCTCAACCCCGACGTCAAGGTGGAGACCCACAACCTTCGTCTCGACGCATCCAATGTGCTCCGGGTCCTCGCCGGCTACGACGTGATCGTGGACGGGGGCGACAACTTCCCCACTCGCTATTTACTCAATGACGCCAGCCTCCATGTGGGAGTCCCGGTGGTCCATGGCTCCATCTTCCGGTTCGAGGGCCAGGTGACGGTCTTCCGGCCGTGGGAGGGCCCTTGTTACCGCTGCCTGCACCGCCTGCCGCCTCCGCCGGAGACCGCTCCGTCGTGCGCCGAGGCCGGGGTGCTGGGAGTGCTGCCGGGTGTCATCGGATCGATCCAGGCCATGGAGACCATCAAGATCCTTCTCGAGATCGGCGACGGCCTCGATGGGCGCCTTCTGGTCTACGACGCGCTCGAGCAGGACTTCTCGACACTGCCGCTGAGCCGTGACTCCGGGTGCCCGGCCTGCTCTGACCCCTCCAGCCTCCCCGTGATCGTCGACTACGACGCCACCTGCCGACCGGTTGCCTGACACCCTGCACCTGCCGCCCGAGGCGCGCCAGGCGATCCTCGAGCACTGCACCGCCGCTGCACCGGCCGAAGGCTGCGGCCTGTTTGCAGTCTCCGACGGCGTCGTCAAAGCGGTCTACCCCACCGGGAATGACGCCGTGGGACTCGACTCGTTCGTGATCCCGCCGGCCGAGCACTATGCGGCCCTCGAGCACGCCGAGGACCATGGCTTGGAACTCGGCGGCTCGTTCCACTCTCACCCACGTGGCGAGGCGGTTCCATCGCCGAGGGACGTCGCGGGTGCTCTTGATCCGCGGTGGGTCCATCTCGTGGTCGGCCCCGTGATCGGCCCCGCACGCGAGCCCCTCATTCGCGCCTGGCGAATCCGCTCCGGAACCGTCTCCGAGGTCGCCCTCCTCCTCCATTAACTCTGCTCGCGAGCAATGCGTGTCGTCAGGCGCGACGCTGTGCTCGCGAGCAGGCAGGTTGGGGTCGGCGGGGTGGCTCCGGTCAGTCGCCGACGATGAGCGTGCCGGCCATGCCGGCGCCCTGGGCGTTGCCGTGGAATGTGCAATAGAAGGTGAAGGTCCCCGCCGTGTCGAAGGTGAGGGTCGCCGCGTCGCCGTCGTACTGCTCGAGGCTGCCGAACACGTCCTCGGTCGACCAGGAACCGTCGGCGGCCGCCGCGTTGTGGGGCAGGGCGTTGGAGGTCCCGACGAAGGTCACGGTCCCTCCGACGGGGACGTGGATCTCGTTGAACTCGAACGACGAGTCGAGCATCTTCACTGTCACGGCGTCGCCCTCGATGGTCTTGTCGCCCGAGTCTCCACCACCACACGCGGCAAGACCGACGAGCGCGAGCACACCAACAATGAGTCGAACTTTCACTTTCCTACCCTTTCCGGAATAGCTTCTTGATGCTCGCCCAGAGAGCCGCGAAGAAGAGCCGCAGGCCCTTGACTTCGGGTGCGGCGACCGCGGCGGCCTCTTCAGGCGTGACGGCGGCGAACGTCGCTTCCAAGCAAGCCACGAACTCCTCGATCAGCCGGCGCGACATCTCGTTGATCAGCCCGGTCCGCCCGAACTGGGCAGCCGGACCGGAGAGAGTGACGTCGGCGTCCACCGCCACCTTCGTGCCGTCACCGTCGGCCTGGATGCTGTAGTCGACGGCCACCTGACCGCGCGACCCACCCTTGCGGTCCACGCCCCGGCCCTCGATCCGGGCAGTGCGGCCCGCCGGATCTACGGTAACTGTGGCCGTCCCTTCGAAGGCGGCGGTCATCGGCCCAAGCTGGGCGGTGAGCTTGCCCTCGTACGATCCGCTCTCGTCGGTGCCGGTCAGTTCGGCGCCAGGCAGGCATCGTGCCACCGAGGGGATGTCCTGGAAGAAGTCCCACACGGTCCCCGGGCTGCGCGCGACGACGAACTCCTGGCTGATCTTCATGGACGTTGCGAAGCCTAGCCCTGGCCCGTGGCTTCGCCGCCATGGTGCCGAGTGTGCCCGGCCAGCAGAGCCAGGGCGTGCGGGAGAAGCTCCATCACCGCGGCCAGGCTCTCGGTCGCACCGGCCGGCGAGCCAGGCAGGTTGAGAACGAGTGCCGTGCCGACCGAGCCTGCCTTGGGCCTTGACAACGCGGCCATGGGGGTTGATTCGAGACCCCTGGACACCATCAGCTGAACCAGGCCAGGCGCCTCCCGCTCGAGGACGTCACCCGTCGCCTCGGGGGTGACGTCACGGGGCCCGAAACCGGTGCCGCCGGTGGTGACCACCAGATGGGACGCCATCGCGGCGCCAGAGATCGCCATGGAGATGAGGCTGCGCTCGTCCGGGACGGTGAGCCTCGACACCTCGAATCCGGCGTCAGAAAGGGCTTGGTCCAGGGCCGCACCGGACAGGTCCTCCCTGGCCCCAGCCGCGACACCGTCGGAGACGGTGATCACCGTCGCCCGGCTCAAGTCGTCAACCCCACAGACGGGGGTCGACGGAGACGCCGCCCCGAAGCACGAACAGGTGGAAGAGGAGCGTGACGAGGAGGAACGCACCCAGTCCGAACGGCCACGACGTCTCCACCTGGTCATCGGGGCCGATGACCGTCGTCGTCCCGGGAGCGGCGGCCAGGGTGATGAAGAACATCACCGCGACCAGCGGGAGAGAAGGGATCACGAACGACTGCGAGTCGGGCAGGAAGAACGGAATGGCGAGGAAGACCGACACGGCCACCGGGATGAGACAGATCCAGAGGGCCAGCGTGAGCCGACGCCGCGGAGTGTCGACGAGGCGTCGGTGCGGCGTGAATGCCAGGAATGCCGCCGCGGCCGACAGTGCCACTAGGAGCAGGCCGATGGCGCCACCAGCGGCGATCACCATGTCCAGTCCGGCCGGCGCATCGACCGACTCGTAGGCCCTCGCCAGCGGCGCCTGGTCGTCGAAGGGGAGCATCATCGCCTGGGTGAGTGCCTGACGGAGCAGATGCAGGATCGTCCAGAGAAGGGTCAGGCGCGGGACTCCGTAGCCACGCTGGGTGGGGTAGGCGAACAGGCAGAGCGACCCGACGAGAAGGCAGAGGGCGAATCCCCCCGCCCAGGCCGCCTCCCTGGCACCTTCGAACTCGACTCGGTTGTTGAACACGATGGCGTCGCCGCCCAGCATCTCGGCGAGGATCCCGATCCCGACGTTGTCCAAGAACTCGGCGATCACGATGCCGAGGGTCGAGCCCAACACCGATGCCAGGACCAATTCGGCGCCGATGCGGCTCAGGTTGCGGGGGCCGGCCTCGATCCGGGTCGTCTCGCTCACTGACCGGAATCCTAAACGCTGCCGCCGCGCCCACCCCGCGCCACTACCGTCGCCGGATGCCCGATGCGGCCGTCTACCTGCCGACCGACGACCCGGAGACCTACGAATCGACCCCCATGGCGAACGCGGGGTGGTACGAGGAGGGCCAGCACGGAGGAGCCGTGGCGGCCCTGGTCACCGGGCACGTCGAACATCACGTCCCGACCCTTGTCCCCATGGAGATCGCTCGGGTCAGCCTGGAGCTGTTCCGGGTGGTGCCGCTGGTCCCGCTGACCATTCGGACCGAAGTGATTCGGGAGGGAAAGCGGATCCAGACGGTCGCCGTCGAGATCTCCGACCCGTCGAGCACGGTCCTGACCCTGGCCACGGTGCAGCGTCTTCGGACGGCCGACCAGGCGATTCCCACCGAAGCGCTGCCGGAGCCGACGCCCTTTGCGGGTCCCGAGGACTCGGAGCCGACCGACTTCTGGCGCCTCGCCGACAAGGTGATGTTCCACAGCCACGCCATCGAGTTCCGGGCCGCCGACGGAAGGTTGGCCGACAAGGGTCCGGCGACCATATGGACTCGCCTCAAGGTGCCCATCGTGGCGGGTCGAGCTGTGACACCGGCGCAACGCGCGGCTCTCGCCGGGGACTTCGCCAATGGGGTCGCCCACAAGCTTGACGACGACTGGGTGTACATGAACAGCGACCTGACGGTGGGGATAGCCCGTTATCCGGAGGGCGAATGGGTCGCCGTCGCGGCCGACTCCCTGTATCCCGGTCGGGGACGCGGGCTGACGAGGTCGAGCCTTTGGGACCTGACGAGCCAGGTCGGGCAGTCGACCCAGACCTTGTTCGTCCATCACTCGTAAATACGATGGTGTGATGTCCGAGCGAACCAGAATCCGCCGGCTCTCCGAACGCGGCACCGACGATCGGGAGACCATCCACCGAATTCTCGACGCGGCGCTGGTGTGCCACATCGGCATCGTTCGGGCCGACGGCCCGTTCGTGGTCCCGACCATCTTCGGGCGCATCGGCGACACCCTGTACTTCCACGGATCCTTGGCCTCGGGCAACCTCCGCCACATGCGGGACGGCGCCGACATCTGCGTCACCGCCACCATCGTCGACGGCATCGTCGCCGCGAGATCTCTCTTCAATCACTCCATGAACTACCGGTCGGTCGTGGCCTTCGGACGGACCCGGAAGGTGACGGAGCCAACGGAACGCGACGCTGCGCTACGGGCCATCAGCGACCACGTCCTGCCCGGACGATGGGAGGACGCACGCGCGGCGAACCACACCGAAGACCTGCAGACGGCCGTCCTCGCCATGGAAATCGACGAGGCTTCGGCCAAGGTGCGCACGGGGGGCGCCAACGACGAGGGCGAAGATCTCGATCTGGGCGTCTGGGCGGGGGTCATTCCCCTGCAGATCGTGGCCGGAGAGCCTGTTCCTGAACCAGACCTCCGGACCGGTATTCCCGTGCCGGGCTACGTCTCCGACTGGGACAGGTAAGGCGGCTCGATTCCGGCTGCGGCGGCGAGCCGGGCCATCCACGCCGTCATCCCCTCGCGGGAGACGTGGGCGTTGAGCCCGCTCGGATTGGGGACCACCCAAAGCTCCGCGCCGGCGAGGCCTTCTGGCTGGGGACCGACCACGGCGTCGGGAGTGAGAAAGGCGTTGCGGTAGGCGGTCACTCCGAGCACTGCCACAACGGCGGGTGAGATGTCCGCCACCCGGATCTCGAGTTCGCGGGCTCCCACGCGCAACTCGTTGCGGTTCAGCTCAGAGGCGCGGGCCGTAGCCCGGGCCACGAGGTTGGTGATCCCGATGCCGACCGCGACCAGCTTCGCCCGCTGTGCGTCGGTGAGACCGTGCGACGAGTCGAGATCCCAGTCGATGAGCCCGGCGCCACGCAGCGACGGGTAGAAGCGGTTGGAGGGGTGACAGAAGTGCGTCTGGCGGGCGACCGTCATCAGGCCAGGGTTGATTCCCACCATCAACAGACGGCAGCCATCCGCGACGAGGTCGGGAAGAGTATGCCCCCGGAAGGCCTCCAGCTCAGCCCGGCTCAACCGGGGCACGGTCAGTGGCTGTGGGCCGAGTAATAGGGGTTGGAGCCCGACTCGTGGTCGGTGATGTCGACGACACCGGTGAGCTCGCCCTCGAACGAGTCCAGGAGCGCCTTCTCGATGCCCTCTCGCAGCGTGACCGCGGCCAATCCGCAGCCCTGGCATCCGCCCATGAGCCTGAGATAGGCGGTCGTGCCGTCCACAGACACGAGCTCCGCGGCGCCGCCGTGACCCGCGATGGCCGGGTTGATCTGCTGGGCGAGGAACGAGGCGACCCGCTCGGCGAGGGGGCCGTCGAGGTTCCCAGGCACATCCGCACCGGCCATGAAGGGCGAAGCGGGCGTATTGGGGTTGTTCATCGCCAGGCCCGACTCGGTGAGCTCGAGGGCTGCTCCGTCGAGATTCTCTACGTCGCGGGCCGGGAAGATGACGGCCAGGTCGCCGTGGCGCTCGACAAGCCACTCTTCTTCCTGATCCGAGATCGGGACGAAAGCGAGGTCGTAGGCGAACTGGAGGCCGCGTACGCCGGCGATCTCCACCGACAGGGCGAACTCTTCATCGCCCGGCTCTTGGTCACGCAGCTTGACAATCATGTCGAGTGCGTCCGGGGTGATTGTGAGTACCTGCATCTGAGCCATCGTCTGGAGGATAACCCCGGTCCGACCCTATTCTTCCCCGGCCCGCGCCGGTGACGCTCATCGCATACGATTCAGGTGTGAAAAAGCACCGTCCCCATGCTCCGATCAGGTTGAAGTTCTACTTGAGGGTTAGGTCTTACCGGCGCGTCTGCGCGTAAGACGATTTTGTCATTATGCCCACCGTGATCATCTTCGCCGCCGGGGACCCACTCCCCCCGTCCGTGGCCGACGACCTGCCCGTCGCCGACCTGGTGATCGCGGCGGACGCCGGCCACGACCTCGCAATGGCCCTGGGTCAACGGGTCGATGTCCTCGTCGGCGATCTTGACTCCGTGGACGAACCGACCCTTCCCGACGACCTCGTCATCGAACGGCACCCGGTCGACAAGGACGCCAGCGACCTCGAGCTGGCACTGATCCGCGCCTCCGAGGCCGACCCGTCGCGGATCGTCGTGGTAGGGGGCGGTGGAGGCAGGCTCGACCACGAATTGGCCGTGGCTGCCCTTATCTGCTCTCCCCGTTGGGACGCCGAGATCGACTGGCTATCGGGACGGGGGCGCTCCCACGTGGTGCGCGCCACGACCAGACGTCTCCACGGCGACGTTGGCGCTTCCCTCTCGCTCCTGGCAATGGGCGGACCGGCGCTCGGCGTCACCACCTGGGGCCTGCGCTGGAACCTCGACGAGGGCATCCTCGAGCCCGGGCACACCCTGGGCCTCTCCAACATCCTGGAGAGCCCGGTCCCGGAGGTCAGGGTCGCTTCGGGGACCGTCCTCTGCGTGTTCGGCTGATCAGAGGCCGGCCGCAATCGACGGGTCGAGCCCGTCATATCCTGCGAGGTATTCGGCCCGCTCTCGCTTGAGACGCTCGACCAGAGCCTGGTACTCGTCGGACCGTCCCAACCGGTCGTACAACCGGCGCGGCTGGAGCAGCTCGATGTCGTCGACGCCGGACACCGATGCCGCGATCTCGTATCCGAAGTCGGGGTCCTCGACCCACTCGATCGTCCCCTCGACGATGCCCTGCACCACCGCCGACGAGACGGGGATGGTCACCTTTTTCGAGTCCGCTCCCTCGCCCCCGACCCGGCCCGTGTTGAGTACGAAGGCCTCCAGGTCGGGCATGGACTCGATCAGCTCCAGGATCCGGTTGCCCTGCAGTGCGTCGCTGGCGAAGAAGAAGGGGTTGGTCCCGGGCACCCGGAGGCTCTTCCCGGCCTCGGCCGCACCACCCGCGGAAGTCCCCTTGGTCTCGCCCAGCATGAAGTAGGTGGCGATCTGGGAACGGCTGAGACGCGACACCGCGGGGATCAGGTGATCCGAACGGTTCAACATCAGCAGGTAGCGGGCCGGCGGTACCGCCCTCGGGTCACGGTGGCGAATGTTGGCGAGAGGGAAGGTGCATCTGCCGTTGGCGGTGTAGTCGGTGTCGAAGAAGTCCACCTTGCCGTCGGGCGTCACCGATACGTTCTCGAGCCACGCGTCCGGCCTCGTGGTGCCGCCGTAGATGGTGGGCTCGTCGTCGGGGTCGAGACCGAAGGTCTTGGCGAAGCAGCCCGCTTCAGTGGTGTGGACTTCGCCGCCCGGCATGAGTGCGACGAAGTCGTCCTGGACCGGCAGCGAACCGGCCTGCTGACGGAAGGTCGTGGTGGTCTTCCCCGTGCCGGAGAGCCCGATGATCAGCATCGACTCCTCGGAGCCGCTGCGCGTGGCGTCGGCCGGGTAAGTCTTGAGGCCCGCGTGCAGCGCCAGGCCGCCGCGGTCGTAGACGAAGCGGTTCCACATCCTCAGACCGCCCATCTTCGACTCTCCGAAGTAGTCGGACCCGAAGACGCGGGTCACCCAGTTCTCCAGGTCGACGATGATGAGACGATCGTCGGGCTTACCGGACGCGCCGAGTCCCGGGGTGTAGATCACAGTGAACTCGGGCTCCCAGTCTTCGTCCTTGGGAAAGTAGAGGTGGGTCTGCATCCCGGCGATGTTTGGCTGGCTTGCTTCGATGTAGAGCCGGCATCCGGTGCGGAACTCGGGGTCGGGACCGATGAAGCCCTCGACCAGAAGCATGTCCTGTTCGGCGATGTAAGCGTCCTGACGGGCAGCCCACTCATCCGCCTCGGCGCGGGAGATGCGGTTCTGATGGATGTCAGACTCCGCGATGAAAAACGTGGAGCGGGCGAGCCGAGCAGTGACGTCGGCGCGGTAGTTCAAGTTGTCGAACTCGGTGACGATGATGCGCTCGGTGTCCTGCAGGGCGAGTTGGCGCAACATCCCCTGATCCGGGTTGTCGACCACCGACCGGGCGGCGGGCAGCTTGAAACGTTCGATTGGTAGTTCCTCCCTGGGCAACTGACGGGCAGGGTAACGCCGGAAAAGGACCTACCCGCCGCCCGGATATTCGGCGGGCATCTCCATCCCATCCAGCGCGGCGACCAGGTTCTCCACCGCCAGGGCCGCCATCGCGCGCCGGGTCGCAACCGAGGCGCTGGCGATATGGGGAGTGACGAGGCAGTTGGGCAGAGCCAGGAGGGGATGGTCGGGAGGGAGCGGCTCGGGGTCGGTGACGTCGAGCGCGGCGCCGGCGATCGTTCCCGAGGCCAGCGCGGCCACGAGGTCGTCGGTAACCACCATCTCTCCTCGGGCGACGTTGACCAGATAGGCCTTCTCCCCCATGGCTCCCAGAGCGTTCCGCCCGATCAGGCCGCGGGTCTCGTCGGTGAGCCGTGCGGCGAGCACGACGATGTCCGAGTCCGCCAGCAGCACCTCCAAGGGCACCCGGCGCCAGCCGTCGACGGCACGCGGCGAGGTGTACGACACCTCGAGGGCGAAACCGGACGCGCGGCGAGCCAAAGCCTGTCCGACCCTCCCCATCCCGACGATGCCGAGCCGTCTGCCGTGAAGCTCGCCCCCGGTCATCCAGAAGGGCGACCACGGGCCCCAGTCGCCATCGTGGACCGCCCGTGCCGCTTCGGGGAGACGCCGCACAACCGCCGCCATCAGGGCGAACGCCGTGTCCGCCACCGTCTCGGTGAGCACGCCCGGCGTGTGCCCGACTCGCACTCCGCGGCTGGCGCACTCCTCGACGTCGATGTTGTCGACACCGACTGCCATCTGGCTGATCACTTCGAGCACAGGAGCTGCCTCGAGGAGGGGCCGGTCGATCCGGTCGGTGAGCATCGAGAGCAGGCCCACTGCGTCGTGCACCTCCTCGAGCAGTCGTTCCCGAGGGACGGGGCGATCCTCGTCCCAGACCCAGACCTGGCTCCGGGCGCGGAGCGGTTCCATGATGTCAACGGGCAGCTCACGCGTGACGACGATGTCAGCCAAGGTGCGAAGAGCGTAGGACAAACGGCTACCGGCACAGTCAGGGCGCGCCGATACGATCTCATCGTGAAAAAGGGACTGCTGGGACTGCTGGGACTGCTGGGACTGCTCGTCGCGGCATGCGGCGGGTCCGCCGACATGCCGGCGGCGACCGTAGCCCCATCCACGACCTCCAGCTCTGCCCCCACGACCACCCAGCCCCAGACCGGACCCGAACCGCAGTATCAAGGATTCGACGCGACCTCCGAGCTACAGGGCACCCTGGTCGTGATCCTGGGCGAGGAGATCCCGGTCTATGCCACCCCGGGCGACCCCGAGCCGAAGCTGGTAATGCCCGCGACGACGATCCTGGGCACCACCACAGTCCTCGCCACCACCGGCCCGCCAACTGACGGCTGGGTCGAGGTGATGCTCCCGCTGCGACCCAACGGCTCGACCGGCTGGGTGATCACGGAGGACATCGCCATGTACGTCGTCGACGGCCGCATCGAGGTGGATCTCAGCGACCGCGAGCTGGTCTATGTGGTCGACGAAGAGGTGCTGCTGCGGACCACGGTGGCAGTGGGGACCGAGCGCAACCCGACCCCGCCTGGCACGTACTTCGTCACCGACAACGTGCGCATCAAGGACGGGACCGGTCCCTGGGGACCGGCGGCCCTAGGCCTTTCGGCCCGCTCCGACAGCATCACCGAGTTCAACGGAGGAGACGGCATCGTCGGGATCCACGGGACCAACCGCCCGGGCTCGATCGGCCAAGCGACCTCACTGGGGTGTGTGCGGCTCCCCAATGACGTCATCCTCCAACTCCACGAACTGGTGCCGATCGGCACGCCGGTAGAGATAAGCGCGTAGCGCTTCAACCCGTCAGTCCCCTGCCAGGCGTTGACCGAGAAGGATGATCTCGTCGGTGTTGGACTCCGGGATCACGTAGTCCGAAAGGTCCTGGATCTCGTCCAAGTGGCCGGCGACATCCTCCGCCGAAGGCACGGTGCCCGTGCCGGCGAACCAGCCGGGGTTCGTCCCGATGAACACCCGTG
>CAZGWX010000262.1:0-7024 GCA_964529515.1 uncultured Acidimicrobiaceae bacterium | reverse complement strand
ACTGCCCCCTACCTCCCGGCCTCGTTCCTCGGCCGGCAGGAAATTCCCCCGTCGCTTTGCTCCGGGGGACCAAGGCGGCTGTGACCAAGGTCAAAGCTCCAGGATCGGCATCTCCTGGGTGTCCTCGATCCGGGTGCCCGGGAGCAGGAGCACCGGCAGGCGGGAGTTCACCATCACCCGTGCCGACACCGACTTCCAAGCCTCCTCGGTGAACAGCCGGCGCGTGGCGCCCAGGATGACCATCTCGGCACCGACGGCCTCGGCCGTCTGGATGATCGCCTCCGCCGGGTCGTCGCCTTCCACGAAACGGACATCGGTCTCGATCTCGGCCGCGGCGAGGGCGGCACGGATCGGGTCGACGGCCCTGCGGCCTCTCTCTTCGAGGTAGCGCGCCGCCTTCTCCTCGGCGGCCATCTGGTCGCCGGCGTCGTCGTCGAGGAAGGAGCGGCGGACCGTGTCGTCCAGCGACTCCAGGAACGAGCGCGGCACCTGGACGACCGTCATCACGGTGACCTGGGGATTCTCACCGATGAGCATGCGACAGAACTCGGCGACTGGACCGGCCGGAAGCACCCCTGTAGTGGCAACGAGGATGCGCACGATCTGACATTAGGGTCTGTGGGAGCATCCTGTCGCAGGGAGCACATGGACAAAGAGCTCATCAACAAGGTCACCTTCAAGATTCCCAACGCCCTCGTGCTGGTCGGAGCCGCCGATGGCGAGGAATGGAACGGCATGACCACGAGCTGGGTCAGCCAGTTGAGTCAGGAGCCTGTCCTGATCGGGATTTCCGTGGACAACGACGCCGTCACCCACCGCTTGATCACCGAGGGTCAGGCATTTTCGGTCAACCTGTGGTCGTCGGAGGACACCCGCGTGTTCGTCAGGTTCTCCAAGCCCGCCACTCGCGACGGCAACACACTCAACGGGAGACCGGTGCGGGTGGGCAAGACTGGGGTGCCCATCTTCGAAGAGGCGATCGCCTGGATCGAGTGCCGAGTGGTTCAGACGCACGACATGGGAAGTCACACCTTGTTCGTGGGGGAGATCGTCGACGCAGGTGTCAACGATGACGAGGCACGGGCCGCCGCAATGTCGGACACCCGCCTCAAGTACGGGGGCGTCCGGCGCCCCGGCCACGGCTAGCTACCGTCCCCGCATGGAAATCACCGTTCCCGGAAAGGTTGCCCTCGTCACCGGTGCGAGTCGGGGCATCGGCCTGGCCACCGCCCTCGAACTGGCTAGAAGTGGCGCCTCGGGTCTGACCATCACGGCCCGCAAGCCTGAGACCATCGAGGCCGCGCGCGACGAACTCATCGGCGCCGGAGTCGATGCCAACACGATCCTGGCGCTTCCTGCTCGGGCCGACTCGGAGGAGGCGGCGGAGGAGGCGGCGAGGGCCACTGTCGATCGTTTCGGATCCTTGGACATTCTGATCAACAACGCCGGGACGAACCCTGCTGCCGGGAATCTCATGGATGTCGATCTGGGCGCCCTGGACAAGACCTGGGCGGTCAACCTGCGCGCCCCGCTCTTGTGGGTCCGGGCAGCGAACCGGGCCTGGATGGAGGCCAACGGGGGTTCCATCGTCAATGTCGCTTCCGTCGCCGGTCTCAGGCCTAGCGCGTTCATGGGCGCCTACAACGTCTCCAAGGCCGGCCTGATTCACCTCACCAGACAGCTCGCCCTCGAGCTCGCCCCCAAAGTGCGGGTCAACGCGGTGGCGCCGGGCATCGTGCGGACCCGGCTCGCCGGCGCATTGCTCACCGACGAGGCTATGGCGGCGCGGCTTCACCCCCTGGGACGGGTCGGCGTGCCCGAAGACGTCGCCAGCCTCATCGTCTACCTGGCGTCCGATGCCGCGTCCTGGATGACCGGGGCCATCGTCCCGGTCGACGGCGGCGTGATCGGCGCCTCCTCGACTGGAATCGGTTGATGGCTCATCCCGCACTCGATCGCGACCTGGCGCTTGCCTATCTGGAGGGCCGCGCTTCGCCCGATCCCCTGTTCGCCCATGCCCGAGCGTTGCGAGATGAGGGCTGGGGGAGGACGGTCACGTTCAGCCGGAAGGTCTTCATCCCTCTGACCACGCTGTGTCAGGACCACTGCTCGTACTGCACGTTCGTCAAGCCGCCGGGTGCTGGTGGCGTCTACCTCGAGCCGCACGAAGTGCTCGCCATCGCCCGCGCCGGCGACGAGGCTGGCTGTACCGAGGCGCTGTTCACCCTGGGGGATCGACCCGAAGTGAGGTGGCCCCAGGCCCGCGACTTCCTCGACCGACGCGGGCACGAGTCCACGATCGACTACGTGGCCGAGATGTCGGCCCTGGTCCGTGCCGAGACCCGCGTCTTCCCCCATGCCAACCCGGGTCTCCTCTCCGACGAGGACATGGCCAAGCTGCGCCCGACGAACGTGTCGATGGGAATGATGCTGGAGAACATCTCCCCCCGGCTCACCGAACCGGGCATGCCCCATCACCGGGCCGCCACCAAGCGGCCCGAGCTGAGGGTCGCCACCCTGGAGGCGGCGGGACGGAGCAGGGTTCCTTTCACCACCGGGATCCTGGTGGGTATCGGTGAGACCGCGGCCGAAGTGGTCGACTCCCTCTTCGCACTGCGCGAGATTGCGGACTCGGCCGGTGCCATCCAAGAGGTCATCGTTCAGAACTTCCGGGCGAAGGCGAACACAGCAATGCGACGCTCCGCGGAGCCGGTGCCGCGCTGGTTCGCGATCGTGGTCGCCGTGGCTCGTTGGATCATGGGCCCGTCGGCGAGCATGCAGGTGCCGCCCAACCTGACCGAGTCGTACGAGATATATCTGGGCGCGGGAATCAACGACTGGGGTGGTGTGTCCCCGCTGACGATCGACTGGGTCAACCCCGAGGCGCCGTGGCCCCATCTCGACGAGCTGGATGCCCGGACGGAGGCCGCCGGATTCGAGCTTCGCCCCCGGCTTCCTGTCTATCCGTCCTATCTCAACGACGAGTGGATCGACCCGGGACTCCTGCCCGATGTGCTGGCCGCGGCCGATTCGCGCGGGCTGGCCGCGATCAGTACCAGAATGGTCGGCTGATGAGAGTCACTTTCCTCCGCTCGCGCCCTGCCGAGGCGCTTCTGGAACCCACCGCCGTGAGCCGCCGCCGTGAAGGGACCACGGTGGTCGAGATCGATTCGCCGACCATCGCCGACCTGGCTGGAGCCGCCGCCGGGGGAGTGTTGGTGGCCTCTTCGGCCGTCGAGGGTCCCGAGCCTGCGGCCTGGATAGTTGCCCCCTCCGATGCCCTCGCCCTGGGGGGCAAAGGCACGCAGCCCTGGCGTCTCACGGTGCGTGCGGTCGGCGAGCGGGAAGGGGTGCTGGATGCTCTGGCGCGAACCCAGGCCCGGTATCTCAGGGTCGGGCGATCGGAAGTGGCGTGGGCCGCCGACCTGGTGTCACTGCCGGCGATCACGGCGGAAGTGTCGGTCTTCGTCGACGATGTCGACCAGGCGGTTGCCGCGGTGTCCGAGGGCGCGACTGATCTCGTCCTCCGCGACTGGAACACCGACCGGATCGGAGAGCTGCGCGACTCGCTCGACCGCGTGGAGTTCGTGGAGCGCACGGCGCTGCCTCCGGGCGTGCCGGTGGATGAAGCACGGACCGCCCTGCCGGATGCCTCGTTCACAACCTGGCTCCACCTCACCGACGGTTCCGGTGCCACCCGGCCCCGCTACGAGTGGGCTCCAGGGAAGGATATGGAGCCTCCGGTGCCGGCCCGCCGTTTCTCCGCCGAGTGGATCGATGATCTCTGGGTGGAAGGCGCTGCGCCCTCCGAAATGGCCGGAGCGGGCGACCTGGCTCCGATCCTGGACCGCTCTCTGGAGGGGACGGCACCCACCGTGGACGAGCTCACAGCCTTGTTCTCGGCGCGCGGCGACCAGATCGATGCCATCGCCTGGGTGGCCGACCAGCTCCGGCGCCTCAAGGTCGGCGACACCGTCACCTACGTGGTCAACCGGAACATCAACTACACCAACCTCTGCTACTTCCGGTGCGGCTTCTGCGCCTTCTCCAAGGGCCCTCGCTCGCTGAACCTCAGGGGCGACCCCTACCTGATGGGGGTGGACGAGATCGTGGGGAACGCCAGGGAGGCGTGGGATCGGGGTGCCAGCGAAGTCACGCTCCAGGGTGGGATCCATCCCGACTTCACCGGCAACTTCTACCGGGAGGTGGTCGAGGCGATCAAGGCGGAGATGCCCGACATGCACATCCATGGGTTCACCCCCCTGGAGGTGTGGCAAGGCGCCGAGACCCTTGGGATAGGGGTCGAGCGGTTCCTCACCGAGCTCCGGGACGCCGGACTCGGGTCGCTGCCGGGCACCGCGGCCGAGATCCTCGACGATCGGGTTCGAACCCACCTGTGCCCCGACAAGATTCGCACCTCGCAGTGGGCCGAGGTGATGATGACGGCGCACCGTCTGGGTCTCCGGGCCACCGCCACGATCATGTTCGGTCACATCGACTACCCCGAGGCGTGGGCGAACCATCTCGAGGTCATCCGCGAAGTGCAGCGCCGGACGGGCGGGTTCACCGAGATGGTGCCGCTTCCGTTCGTGCACATGGGCTCGCCCATCTACCTGCGGGGCCGCTCCAGGCCGGGACCGACGTGGGATGAGGTCGTGCTGGTGCACGCTGTCTCCCGCATCGCCTTCGACGGGCTCATCGACAACATCCAGGCCTCATGGGTGAAACTCGGCCTCGACGGGGGTAGGCGGCTGCTCGACGCGGGCTGCAACGATCTCGGCGGGACCCTCATGGGAGAGATCATCACCCGGTCCGCCGGAGCGGAGCACGGCCAGGAGGTGACCCCGGCGGAGTTTCGCGAGGTCATCGCGGCAGCAGGGAGAACTCCCGCGCTCCGCAACACGGTGTACGAGGTCCTCGACCCGGCCGTCAGCCCCGGTAGCTGAGGCCCTTCGGCGCCGGTGCGAAGCCCCACTCGGTGAGCGTCGGAGCGAGGGGACCGGCTGCTGCTGGTGTTCCGTTGATCACCTGAAGGTTGAAGCGGCGGTGTCTCCGTGCGATGCCTGCCAGTGCTGAGGCGATCACCTCTGTCTGATCCCTGGCTGCCGGGAAGACCCACAGGCCAGATCGCGAGCGGTCGAGATAGGCGAACAGCTCACCGTTGGCCAGGACCACGTAGGCCCCGGGCTCCCGTGCCAGCCGCGCTCCCGCCTCTGGCCAGGGCAGGACCGATCCGTATAGGTTGGCCGGATCGGTGGCGGCGAGTGCAATCGGAGCCGTCCCACCGCCCCGTCGCAAACGGTCCACCGCCCCGGGAAGTGCGAACTGCGCTCCGCCGAGGCCTTCGACGAAGTAGCCGCGGCGGATGCGGCCCGTCTCCTCGAGGTGGGACAACACCGGGTATACCGAGGTGAAGCCACCCGGGAGCCCTTCGGCCGCGACGGTGTCCCGTGCCACCACCCCCTGGCGCGTGAGGAGGACCTGTGCCCACGCGCTGGCCCTCTCGGTGTCGGTGGAGACGGACGCAGGTGTCAGGGACCACCGCCCCCCGGCATGCGCCGGGAAACGTGTTGACAGACCGGGCTTTCCGGTGTTCTTCGTCCGGCGGCGTCCGAGGTAGGCGCGCACGGGCTGCAGTGTGTCGTTGGTCACCAGGCCGGCCCAGATGAGGTCCCAGAGGGCTTCGAGGCGCTCGTCAGGCGGACCGCCCCCGGTGCCCTGGTAGATGTCGGCGAAGAAGCTGGCCCCGTGAGATCCGAGATAGTCGAGGACGCCTTCTGCGTCTCTGTCGAGGGGTGTGTCTTCGGCCCCGGGCCACAAACTGCCCAGCATGTGTCTCGGGTACAGGGCTATCCGCCCGTCCCGGGTGCCGAGCCGCCCACGACCGATCCAAATCAACTCGCCGGACAGCAGGAGGGAGTCGAGCCCTGTCTCTGCGTCGGCGACACGCAGCGAGAGGACGTCCCTCTCGAGGACCGAAGCTGGGGTTGCGGCACCGGTGAGCCTGTCCACGGCCTGGCGAAGCGAGTGCAGGCCCGACGGGGGATCGTCGCTGACACCCTGCCAGGCGGGGACGAACGCGGCCAGCGCAGCGGGGGGCACCGGCTCGATCTCCCCCCTGAGGACCGCCAGTGACCGGCGTTTCAATCTCCGCAGCACCTCGCTGTCGACCCACTCCCGGCCCTCCCCACCGGGACGGAACGCGCCTTCGGAGACACGGCCCTGACTCTCCAGGTGGTGGAGAGTGGTCTCTGCGACGCCGACCGGGATTCCCAGCGACCGTCCGACATCGGCGGCCGTGAACGGGCCGTGGGTGCGCGCAAAGCGACCCACGAGGTCGCCGAGCGCGTCCCGTACGGGCTCGGTGAAGACCGCCGGGACGCTTTCGGGTATCTCCACTCCCAAGGCGTGCGAGAGGCGGCCGGCGTCCTCGACGGCCGCCCAACGGCTCTGCCCGGCGATCTCGACCTCGATCACACGGCCTTTCAGGTCCTCGAGGGCCGCGGCCACGTCGATGCCGGTGGTGCGGGCTTCGATGTCGTCGAGGCTCAGTGGGCCGAGGTCGCGCAGGAGGTCGGCCAGTGCGTCGGCCGATCCGGCCCGGCGGCTCTCGACGAGACGCTGAAGCTCGAGTTCGACCGCGGCGACGACCTCAGGGTCGATGAGCTCTCGGAGCTCTCCGTCGCCCAACAGTTCCCGGAGAAGGCCGCGATCGACGCTGAGCGCGGTGGCCCGACGCTCGGCCGCCGGGGCGTCCGCCTCGTAGAGGTACGCCGCCACGAACGAGAAGAGCAACGACACCGCGAACGGGCTCGGTCCTGTCGTGTCCACCGCCATCACGGTGACCCGCCTGGCGGCGATGTCTGACATCAGGCCAACGAAGGCGGGCAGGTCGAAGTCGTCGTTGAGGACTTCGCGATAGGCCTCGAGGACGAGCGGGAATGAGTCGAATTGCTGGGCGACACCGAGGAGGTCGGCGGAGCGGCGCCTCTGCAGCCACAACGGCGTCCTTTGGCCGGGACGG
>CAZGWX010000261.1:0-5809 GCA_964529515.1 uncultured Acidimicrobiaceae bacterium | reverse complement strand
GGCACGTTCCAGCGGCCGTCGGAGCGGTAGCTCGCCCGGGACGCCTCGGAGACGATCTGGTCGAATGCAGGATGGATGTAGTCGGCGAACTGGATCTCGGGGATCACCCTCAAGCCGGTGGCTGACATCCCAATAGCGCATCCCACGATCGACGACTCGGCGATGGGTG
The DNA here is from genome assembly GCA_964529515.1 of uncultured Acidimicrobiaceae bacterium. GTDB lineage: Bacteria > Actinomycetota > Acidimicrobiia > Spongiisociales > ZC4RG35 > ZC4RG35. The sequence goes on along the minus strand of CAZGWX010000261.1, from coordinate 5,640 downwards.
TGTTGAAGCAGCGGTCGGCTCCGAAGCGGTCGGTGAGCCCTTCCGTCGCCTTGAACACTCCTCCCTTGCGGCGGGCGACGTCCTGGCCGAACACGACGGCGTCATCGTGGGCCTCCATGATCTCGTGCAGGGCCTTGTTGACGGCAGTGATCAGGTTGACGGTCTCGCCCGAGGGCACCGGCTCGGGCTCGGTGGTCGGGTCTGAAGGTTCGATCGGGCGGGCGTAGACGTGGCTCAGCAGGTCGTCGGGGTCGGGGGAGGACTCCGCACGCTCCACGGCGTAGCCGAGCTCGGCGACCACCTCGGCGTCGATCTTTGCCTCTTCCTCCTCGGTGAGCAGGCGGTTCTCGATCAGATAGGAGCGCACGGCCGAGACCGGGTCCTTCCTCCGCCAGTGCTCCACCTCCTCCTTGTCCCGGTAGAGGCTGTCGTTGTCGTCCGAAGTGTGTGCGTAGTACCGGTAGGTCATTGCCTCGATCAGGGTCGGCCCGCGGCCGGCTCGGGCCCGGGCGACAGCCTCGTTCATGGTCGACACAACCTCGAAGACGTCGTTGCCGTCGATCCGATAGCCCGGGAAGCCGTAGCCGGAGGCACGTTCGGCGATCGTTCCGGCCACCCCTTCGGCGGTCGGCACCGAGATGGCGTATTGGTTGTTCTCGATGACGCAGATGAGGGGGAGCTTGTGGATCCCCGCCCAGTTCATCGCCTCGTGCCAGTCGCCCTCCGAGGTGGCGCCATCTCCGCCGTAGACCACGACCACGGCGTCCGAGCCCTGGATCTGGAGGCCGTGGGCGATGCCGGCGGCGTGAGGGAACTGCGGGCCGATCACCGAAGACTGGGTGAACACCCTGCGGTCGGGATCCGACCAGTGACTGGGCAGCTGCCGGCCCCCTGACATCGGGTCGTCCCGCTTGGCGAACACCCCGAGGAAGACCTCAAACGGGGTGAACCCCCAGGCGAGCCCGACGCCCATGTCTCGGTAGTAGGGCAATACCCAGTCCTTGTCGGTGTCGAGGGCGAAGACCGAGGCGACTTGGATGGCTTCGTGTCCTGACGAGCCGAGGACGAATGCGGCCCGGCCCTGACGCTGCAGCGCCCACATCCGGTCGTCCATGCGGCGGGCGGTGAGCATGAGCCGGTACATCCGGACCATGTCTTCGTCCCCGAGCCCGAGCGCCCGGTGCCGGAGATCCATCTCGGCGGTGGTCACGCCCGATCGTCTCCGCTGCGGCGGAAACGGCGGAGGTCGCCGATCTCCTTGATCCGCTTCTCAGCCACATGCTCGGCGGCCAGGTTGGGGAGGATTCCCTCGGTCTCGGCGACTTCGAGTATCCGCTTCGTGGAGTCGTAGATGGAGTCGACGAGGTGGAGGGCTCTGGTCTTGGAGTACCCGTTGAGTTGGTCGTAGACGTTGATCACGCCGCCGGCATTGACCACGAAATCGGGGGCATAGAGGATTCCCCGGTCGGCCAGCCTCTGGGCGTCCTTCTCGCTGGCAAGCTGATTGTTGGCACTGCCGACAACCGCCTGGCAGTTCAACTCGGGGATCGTCTCGTCATTGAGGACCCCGCCCAGTGCGCACGGCGAGAAGATGTCGCACTCCACCTTGTGGATCTCGGTGAGGGGGACACTCTCGACGACGAACTTCGCCTTGGCCTTTTCCAGGGCCGGTGGGAACGAGTCGGCGATGATCACTTTGGCTCTCGCCTCGATGAGCAGCTGGACGAATGCGGAGCCGACCTTGCCCACACCCTGGACGGCGAAGGTGCGTTCGGCGAGATCGGGTGTGCCCCAGATGGTCTCCGCCACCGCGCGGGTCCCGGCGTACAAACCCCTCGCCGTAACCGGCGAGGGGTCACCCGATCCGCCCATGGCCACCGAGGTACCTAGTACCCAGCGTGTCTCCTTTCGGATGATGTCCATGTCCTGGCTCGTGGTGCCGACGTCCTCCGCGGTGATATACCGGCCCTGGAGGGAGTCCACGATCCGCCCGTAAGCGCGCAATAGTCGCTCGGACTTGTCCCGGTAGGGGTCGCCGATGATGACGGCTTTGCCGCCACCGAGATCGAGCCCCGCCGCGGCGGACTTGTAGGTCATGCCCTTGGAGAGCCGGAGCACGTCGGCGAGCGCTTCGTCTTCGTTGGCGTACGCATAAAAACGGGTCCCGCCCAAGGCGGGACCCAACGCCGTGCTGTGGATCGCGATTATCGCCCGGAGACCGGATACCGGGTCATGGCCGAAGAGGACCTGTTCGTGTCCTTCCTTGGCAACCTCGTCGAACACGATCAATGCACTGACCTCCTATTCGCGCGGGCGTGGTGGCACCCGATCATACCCCTCACTGCCGGTCCTGCGCCCGTGGCCCTTGTCGTCGGCGTGTGCAACGATGGAGCTGTGACGAGGACCGCCCACCTGCGCGTCTACTCCCCGACGGCTTCGCCGTCGTCGGAGCCCGTGCCCGGATTCGTCCGTGACTTCGGCCTTTTGTCTGAGTCGCCGGACGGCGACCGCACTGTGGAGTGGGGTGGGAATGTCCTGGTCTGCCCTTCCAATCTGCGGCTCCGGGTGCTCGAGTCCACCGTGGCTTTCGCCAACGCCTACCGGGGGATGGGGGTGGGTCTCATCCCCGAGCGCGCCGGCCGCACCGCGGCCAAAGAGCTGCGCCGGTATCACAACAACCATCCCCTGCACCGCTCCCATGTCCTCACCTCCGCCTGGCATGTTCCCGTTCGCTGGTTTGCACTGTTCGTGCCGGCCGAGCGCGAGATCTACGAGACGGACGACGGACCCTGTGTCCGGTTCCGCACCGGAATCGCCGACGCCCGTCGCCGCCTCGAGCGGGCGGAGCGAATCTTGTCGGTGTCGGGGGTATTCCGGGGCCCTGCGGAGGACATGGCACAGCTTGGCGAGTGGTTGGAGCCCTTCCCGGCGCGTTCGATGGTTGAGCTCGACTACGGCGGCGTGTGCGGGCTGTTCTCGGCGGGCGACATCGCGCTCGACGACACGTGCGAACTGGTCAACGAGTCGCTCAACGCCCTGGGCGAGGGCGACATGATGCGGGCGGGGGAGAACTACGGGCGGGTCGTTGCCAGGTGGGCGCCGGCGTTCAGCGTCACATTCTCCAACTGAGCCTCAGACCCAAACGAGCACGGCGAGCAGCCAGAGTCCCGCGATCACCAAGCCCGCCGTGAGCTCGATCCCGATCGACAGGGCCACCGCGGCGAGCGAACCACGGGTCGAGGCGCCGGCGTTGGCCGCTCCCAGGCGGCGCCGTTCGGCCAGATAGGTCCCCGCCACGAACCCGATCAGGCCGCCGATCACGGGGATCACGAAGAACCCGACGATGGCGAGGACACCTGCGAAGTACATCGTGGAGGTGGGGACACCCGCCTGTTTCAGCCTCTTGCCGGGGATGAGGAACTTGACCACGGTGCCCGCAGCGGCGAGGAGCACGGCGACGATGGCGACAGTCCAGGCGACACCGCTGCCTACCACGACTGCCCACACGACGACTGCGCCGGCCACGAGGATCAGGCCCGGGAGGACCGGAAGAAGAATGCCGGCGAGGCCGACGAGAATGAGGAGACCGATGACGATTTCGCCGATGACGTCCATGGGCGATGCGTCAGCGGGCGGGCTTCAGCCTGTCGCCTCCCAGACGCGAGCCGTCCAGAGGTAGCGACTGCCCTTGCGGCTGACGTCGACCAGCTTCTCTTTGACCATCGTGGTCAGAGCCGGGTGCTCGGCGAGAGACGAGGGAAGCGGGATCGCCCGCTCCGCCAACTGCTTCAGGTTGCCGAAGGCATCGCGTGCCCGATCGAGGATCGTGCGCTCGTCCTGGAGAGTTCCCGTGGGGAGGAGGAGCTTCCCGCCCTTGCGCAGGACTCGTCGCACCTCGTCGATCATCCGAAGCGGCAGTTCGGCGCCGGTGGGCCCGCCGGAAAGACCGGACGGGAACCAGCCCGAAACGCTGGCGATGACATCAGGGATGCCGGAGATGTCTCCGAGGATCAGGTCAGCTTCCACGTCGGCGGGGATCGGTGCGATGACATCGCCCTGGAAGAACTGGATGCGATCGGCGACGCCCTGAGCCCGGGCATTGGCGGTGGCCACTTCGACGGTGCCCTCGGCCGCGTCGACCCCGTAGACGCGCCCGGCACCGAGTTTGGCGGCGATGATGGAGAGGATCCCGCTCCCGCAGCCGACATCGATGACGGTGTCGCCGGGGTGCACCTCCATGGCGTCGGCCATGAGCGCCGAGATGGTGGTGGGGCGAAATGTGTCCGGACCGACCTCGAGGTCGATCGGGCCCAGGCGCCCTTTCCAGCGGATGGTCTCTGTCTCCATTCTGGAAAGATACTCCTCTGACGGCGCTTTGTCTGAAGGCGGTTTGTATTAGCGCCCCAACAGCACCACAGTTGTCGGCGTGAGGCGCGGTGTCCTCCTAATTTTCTTGTTGATGCTGTCCGCGTGCTCTGCCGCCGTCCCCACCGGCAAGTTGCAGGGTGTGGTGGTGGAGAACCCCACGCCGAAGCCTGCGTTCACCTTGACCGACACGGAAGGAAACCCGTACGACTTCGTCAAGGAGACCGAGGGCAAAGTGGCCCTCCTCTACTTCGGTTACACCACCTGCCCGGACATCTGCCCGGTGCACATGGCGCAGATTGCCGAGGTCATCGAGCAGTATCCCCAGCTCTCCCGTGAGATCGAGGTGGTGTTCGTGACGGTCGATCCCGATCGGGATCCCCCGGAGACGCTGCGCAGGTACCTGTCGAACTTCAACCCCAATTTCACGGGGCTGACCGGCACGCCCGAGGAGCTGGAGGCAGCCCAGCTGGCGGCGAACGTGCCGGTGGCGACATTCGACGGCGACGGGCCCGATTACGCGGTCAACCATGCGGCCTGGGTCATCGCGTACGCACCGGACGGGCTCAATCACGCCATCTACCCGTTCGGAACGCGCCAGTCGCAGTGGAACAACGACCTCCGCATCCTGGCCGAGATGGGCTGAGCCGTGGACGTCACGTGGTGGTGTGTGGCACTGGAGCGGCCGTGGTCCTGGCAGTGGATCGCCTACCCGGGCATCTGGGTCGCCAGCATCCTGCCGGTCGTTCTCTACAGCGTGGTGATCGTCCGCCATCAAGGACCGATCGACTGGCGCAAAGCACGGCTGTTCTACGCCGGGATGGTGGTCTTCTGGCTGGCGTCCGACTGGCCGCTCGGGACCTTGGGCGCCGGTTACATGGCGTCGGCGCACATGCTCCAGTTCCTCCTCTACTCGTTGATCTGCGCTCCGCTCCTCATGCTGGGCACGCCGGAGTGGATGGCTCGGGGGCTGCTCGACCGCCTGCGCCTCACTCGGCTCGTCGAACGGCTGGGCGGCTCGCTCGTCGTCTGCGCCGTGGCCTATAACGCCATCCTGTTGACGACTCACGCACCCGGTACCGTCGAGGTGCTCCGTCGCAGCCAGATCGGGTCTGCGGCCATGGACGTGGCCTGGGTGATCGCCGGAATCATCCTCTGGCTCCCGATCATCTCGCCATTGGGACGTAAGGTCGAGGCCCCATGGTCGAGGATGCTCTACCTGTTTGTCGGCACCGCCGTGGTCGCGGTCATCCCGGCCAGCTTCCTCACCTTCGC
>CAZGWX010000260.1:0-5515 GCA_964529515.1 uncultured Acidimicrobiaceae bacterium | reverse complement strand
GTTCGCAGATACATCTTGGCGAAGCCGGTTTCCACGTCATCACGCCTCTGGTGCAGGCCGACGGCACCGCCGTGCTCGTCAACCGCGGCTGGGTGCCTCTGGCGCTGGACCGTCCGCCAGTCGCCGAAGCGGCGCCCCCGTCTGGTGTTGTCACGGTGACCGGATGGATCGCAGAGACCCAGACACGGCCCGCCCTCGGCCCCACCGACCCAGAGACAGGCCGGCTGGAGACGATGAGCCGGGTAGACGTCGATCGCATCTCCCGCCAGGTGCCCTACGACCTGCAACCGGTGTACATCGTGGCAAGAGAAGAGACAGATCAGCTTCCGGCTCCCGTGCGGCCGCCTCGTTTTGACGACACCGGTCCCCACCTTGGGTACACGATCCAGTGGTTCGGCTTCGCGGTGGTGGGCCTGGTCGGCTACTTCTTCCTCGCTCGCAAACGGGTTCGTCAGGCCCGGGCGAGGTCCTCGACAATGTCATAGCCGTCGAGATTGGCGAGCTGGGATGGGTCGAGCCTGATCTTGGCGTCCCGCGACCCGGCGCCCACGATCACCCAGTCGGGCTCCATCACTTTCGAGTCGATCCACACCGGCAGTCCGTGCGGGAGACCGAAGATGGTGACGCCGCCGATCTCCTGCCCCGTGAGCTCACGGGTCACGTCCGCCGGCGCGAAACTCACCTTGCGAACTCCCAGACGACGCCGCACCGTCCCGTTGACATCGAGTCTTGTCGTCGCGAGGAGAACACAGACCGCGTTGTGCCCGGGAGGCTGCCGGGAAGCCACCAGGATGGCGTTGGCCGACCGGTCGAGCGAGATGTCGTATGCCTCACAGAAGTCGGCCGTGTCGGCCAGGGCGGGATCGATGTCCATGGCCTCGTACTCGACGGCTAGCCGCTCCATGTCGGCGGCGACGGCGGGGTGGACAGGCATGGGACCAGCTTAGAAATGACTGGAGCAGCCCTGGTCCGGCGTGCCAGACTCAGACTCATGTCTGATCCCGAAAGCCGTCAAATGTATGGAGACGTCTGGGGCCCGTACTACGACGAGCTCTTCTCCCAGGTCGACGTCAACGCCGTCCAGTTGCTCGAAGAGCTGTCAGGTCCGGAGCGGCGTCTACTGGAGCTCGGAGTCGGCACCGGCCGCGTCGCCGTGCCTCTGGTCAAGCGCGGCGTCAAGGTGACTGGCATCGACGAGTCTGAAGTCATGGTCGAAAAGCTCCGCACCAAGGACGGGGGAGAGCTGATCGACGTCGTCATCGGCGACTTCGCCGAGGTGCCGGTCGAGGGCAGCTTTCCTCTGGTCTTCCTGGGCTTCAACACCCTCTTCTGCCTGCTCACCCAGGACCGGCAGGTGGAGTGCTTCAGGAACGTCGCCAGCCATCTCCAGCCGGGCGGCCGGTTCGTGCTCGACACGTTCGTGCCCGATATGGAGCGGTTCGACAAGCACGGGACCCGGGTGGGTGTGTCGAGCCTCGGGGCGGACGGGAGCCATGCTTACGAGCTCTCCATCCACCACGCCACCAAACAGATGGTCGAGATTCAGAGTGTGAGGCGGTCGGCTGACGGCGAGACCATGGTGCTCCCGCTGGTCATCCGGTACGCCTGGCCGTCAGAGATGGACCTGATGGCCGCGATGGCGGGTCTCGAACTGGAGGCCCGCTGGGACTGGTACGACCGACGCCCGTTCACCGATGACTCGCAGGCACACATCTCGGTGTACCGCAAGCCCTCCTAGGGCTATTCCTCTTCGGAGTGGTCGTGGTCCTCGTGGTTGTGGCCGTTGTGCGAGTGGTCGTGACTGTCCTCGGCCGCCATCTGGGACCGGACCGCGTCCATGTCCACCTCCCGGACCTTGCCGATCAGATCATCGAACACATGTCCGGGCAGCGACCCGGGCTGTGAGTACAGGATCACCTGGTCACGAAAGACCATGAGGGTGGGGATGGAGCGGATACCGAAGGCCATAGCGAGTTCCTGCTCGGCATCGGTGTCGACCTTGGCGAACACGATGTCGTCGTGCTTCTCCGCTGCCGACTCGAAGATCGGGGCGAACTGGCGGCACGGGCCACACCATTCGGCCCAGAAGTCGACGAACACGGTGTCGTTGTCACGGATCGTCTGGTCGAAGGTTTCCTTGGTGAGTGCCACTGTGGGCATGTCATTTCTCCTGGAAGTTGGGGATCTCTTCTGGAAACCTACCCGAGGCGGGCCGTATTCCATCCCAAAGTTATGCGCCCATAATCCAGGTTATGTCAAGTAACGAGATGAGCCGGTATTGACCCTTCCCCTACTCCAGGGGCGGGTCGATGCAGGCCGATTGGGTGAGCCCGGGACTGGCTGTGAACTGTCTGCCGGGCTCGTACCAGCCCCGTCCGGGCTCGTCGGTGGTCAGATACGCCTCGAGTGCGTCGGCGATGGCCCGGCCTGCGACCTCGACATACTCCTCGGTGGCAAACAGTTCCGCTTCCGCAGGGTTGGACATGTAGCCCATCTCCAGCAGGACCGCAGGCGTCTCGGGAATCCGGATCATGCCGTAGGTGTCGATGCCCCGATTGTTGAGGACGGTGATCACACCTGCGTCGGGGGCCGCAGACCACTGGACCTCGGTGAACCTGGAAAGGGCGTCGACGACATGACCGTAGAGCACGCCCCCGAGTCGGCGTGACTCGTCCGAACCCGTCTGAATAAAGATTTCGGTGCCCGGTGTCGCTGAAGGGCCGGGAGTGGGTGCGTTGTGGTGGATCGACACCAGGGCCTGCGCCTGGAGGTGGTCGGCCAGGTTGGAACGTGTCCGGAGAGTCGTTGCGTAGTCCGCGGTCCGGGTCAACACTGTCGGGATACCCCGCGCCTGTAGCTCCGCCTGAGCGGCGAACGCCACCCGCAGGTTGGCCACCTTCTCAGGCAGTCCGTTGCGCCCCTGAGAGCCCACGTCACGGTCGCCCCCGTGTCCCGGGTCGAGGACGACCGCCGTCCTGTACAGCGGCTCACCCCCGCTGACCCTCGTCAGCACGCCGCACGGGGACAACACCATGTACCCGTCCGGCAGCCGTACCCGCACCGCCACCGGGATTCCGTTGGGTGTGATCAGGCCGAGCACGGGCCCGGGATCGGTGGTCGTGGTGGTCGTCACCGTCGAAGTGGTCGTGGTCGTCTGTGACGTCGTCGTGGAGACCGCCGTGGAGGAGGTGGGTACGAAGGTCGGCGTCGGCCCTGCCGGGATCGCCGAACACCCGGCCACCATGGCCATCACCAGGACCACCGCCACCCGATTCACGATGCCGTCCCGCTGGCGTAACCTGGCTGCACCATGTTCGGACCGCTCAACGGCGTCAGAATCGCACTGGTCTCCGCGGCCGCCCTGGCCGCCATCGCGGCGTTGCTGCTGGGACACTTCATGGTGAGCATCGTCCTGTTGCTGGGCGTCGGCGTCCACGGACTCGGCTGGCTTTACCTGTATCGCCAGAAGACGGGGTCAAGTGGTCGACCCTTCCGCCAGGGCAGCAGCCACTGAACTGGCCCGCTCCCCCAGCTTCGCCTGGGTTGCGATCGGGTCGGGTCCCGCGTCTTCCCTGAGGTCGGCGTAGACCTTCAGCTTCGGCTCAGTGCCCGAGGGCCGCACCAGAGCCCGACCCCGGTCGCCGAACGAGATCTCGACCAGGTCCTGTGCCCCCAGCCAGAAAGGCCGCTGGTCGGCGCCGGTTCGATAGTCGGTGACTCCGGCCACCTCGAGGCCCTCGACGCTTGCCGGCGGATCCGCAGCGACGCGAGCCACCGCCTCCTTCAACTCATCCATCCCGTCGGGGCCAGGCCGCGTGACCGAGGCCTGAGAGCTGGCCCAAGCGCCGAACTCCGCCCACAGCTCCGCGAGACGGTCCCACAGGTTCAGTCCGCGGCGCCGCAGGGTCTCGGTGAGGTCGGCGAGCACCAGCGCGGCTGACATGCCGTCCTTGTCCCTGACGACCGTTCCGACGGTGTAGCCGAGTGCCTCCTCGTAGCCGAAGACGAAGGTCCCCTCCCCTGCCGCTTCGAGATGAAGCCCGGCGTTGACGATCCATTTGAAGCCGGTGAGGGTTGACTCGTGCCGTGCCCCGCGGGCCAGTGCAACCCGGGCGAACATGGGGCTCGACACCACCGAACTGATCACGATGGGTCTCTCGTGGCTGCCCGCCCCCAGGACGTAGTCGCCGAGGATGACACCAAGCTCGTTGCCGGTGAGCGACCGCCATTCCCCCGCCAGCGGTACCGCTGCTGCCAGGCGATCCGCATCGGGATCGTTGGCGATGACCAGGTCGGCATCTTCCCGTCGCGCCAGGTCGAGGGCGAGGTCCAATACACCGGGCTCCTCGGGATTGGGAAAGGTCACTGTCGGGAAGGTGCCGTCCGGGGCGAACTGTTGTTCGACCGGGAGAAGTCCCGTGTGCCCCGCGTCTGCCATCAGGGCGGCCACAATCTCTCCTCCGACCCCGTGCACCGGTGTGTACACGATCTTGAGGTCGGAGCCCGTCGGTCCCGGCCGGACCGAGTCCACGTCGGCCTGGTAGCGGCGGACGATGTCGTCGGGGGCCAGCGAGAACAGGTCCGAGTCCTCCGGGTTCTCCATGCGGGGTACCTGGTCGGCGCCGCCCACACCGGCGATGCGTTCGGCGATATCGGTGTCGACCGGCGGAATGATCTGGGCAGCGTTGGCGTCGTACACCTTGTAGCCGTTGTCCTGTGGTGGATTGTGAGATGCAGTGACCACCACCGCGGCGGCCGCCCCCACGACCTTGGCGGTGTAGGCGGCGAGCGGGGTTGGTGTCGGAGACGGGAAGAACACAACCGGGATCCCGGCTGCGGCCAACACCCCTGCGGCGTCCCGGGCGAACTGGGCCGAGGTCGGGCGCGCATCGAAGGCGATCACGACCGGCGCGCCCTCGGTGTCACCGAGGTACCCGGCGAGCCCTGCAGTGGTCCGGATCACTGTGGCGCGGTTCATCTGGGCAGGTCCCGGTCCCACCCGTCCGCGGATGCCCGCAGTCCCGAACACGAGCGGCTCTCCGAACGACGCCTCGAGCCCCGCGGTGTCTCCGCCTTCCAGCATCTCCGTCACCTGCCGACGGGTCTCCGGGTCCGGGTCGTGGGAGGCCCAGGCCAGTGCGGCGGTCTCGAGTTCCCTCATCGGGCCATCAACTGCCAGCGCCAGGCGTCCTCGCACATCGCCTCGAGGTCGCGGGTGGGCCGCCACCCGAGGTCGACCGAGATCCTGGAAACGTCTGCCCACGACTCGGCCACGTCGCCGGCCCTCCGTTCCACGATCTCGTACGGCACGGGCTTTCCAGAGGCCTCCTCGAACGTCTTGATGACTTCCAGGACCGAGTTTCCGGTGCCCGTGCCCAGGTTGTACGTGTGGATCCCCGCCTTGCCGGCCAGCCGGTCCAGCGCGACGACGTGGCCGTCGGCCACGTCGGCCACGTGGACGTAGTCCCGCACCCCGGTGCCGTCGGGCGTCGGGTAGTCGTCTCCGAAAACCCGC
>CAZGWX010000259.1:0-4633 GCA_964529515.1 uncultured Acidimicrobiaceae bacterium | reverse complement strand
GATGCTCGTCAGGCGAAGCGCTGAGCACCTGGCCGATCTCCCCCTGGCCGATGATCACGTGCTGGTGGCGGCCCACACCCGAGTCGGAGAGCAGGTCGAGGATGTCGAGGAGGCGACAAGCCACCCCGTTGAGCTCGTAATCGCTGGAGCCGTCCCGATAGAGGCGCCGGGTGATGGCCACCTCGTCGAGGTCGAGGTCGATGAGTCGGTCGGCGTTGTCGATCACCAGGACCACCTCGGCCTTGTTCAGGGCAGGTCGGGAGGCGGTGCCGGCGAAGATGACGTCTTCCATCTTCGGGGTACGGAGGCTCTTCGGTGACTGGGTCCCGAGCACCCAAGACAGAGCGTCCACGAGGTTCGACTTGCCGGAGCCGTTGGGACCGACCACCACAGTGACTCCCGGCCGGAACTCGAGGCGGGTCCGGTCGGCGAATGACTTGAAGCCGGCCAGCTTGAGGGACTTCAGATACAAGACTTGCTCCTGGCGAATGACAAACGTGTGATTAGGGTTTCCAGGCTAACAAGCACCGCCATCAGACCTGGCAATGGGGACAGAAGTGGGTCGACCTGGCCCGCACTACCACCCGCTCCACGGGAGTGCCGCACACCGAACAGGGAAGACCCGTCCGGCCGTACACCCGGAGTGAAGACAGGTTGTCCCCCGCCCGCCCGTCCGGAAGCAGGTAGGCAAGGTCGTCGAGGGTGGTGCCACCAGCGTCGATGGCCACGGCCAGCACCTCACCGATCGCCTCGGCCAGCGATACCAGGCGGTCGACAGAGATTTCCCCGCCGGGTGTCAGGGGGTGGATCCGGGCGCGGTGAAGGATCTCGTCCACGTAGATGTTTCCCAGCCCTGCCACCGGCCCTTGGTCGAGAAGGAGAGCCTTGATCGGCGCCCGCCGCCCGGCCAGTGCGGCCGCGAGCCGGTCGGCGTCGGGACGGTCGGACCACGCGTCTGGCCCGAGACGGCCGAGCGATGATGACTCCAACTCGTCCTCGTCGTACACCGCGACGAAACCGAAGGTGCGCGGGTCGGTGAATCGCACGACCGTCCCGTCGTCGAGTGTGAACGTGGCGTGGGTGTGCGCCGGGGCATCGTCGGTGCCGTCACCGATCGAGAACCGGCCGGACATGCCGAGGTGGGCGACCATGGTCCAGCCGTCGCTGAGGTCGATCACCAGGAACTTGCCGTGACGGCGCAGCGATTCGATGCGCCGGCCGGTGAGACGCTCAGCCACTTCGGCCTCCGACGCGTTGTGTCGGGCTGTGCGCGGATGGGTCACTAACGCCCGGACGATGGTTCGGCCCACCATGGCGGGTTCGAGATGGCGGCGGGTGGTCTCGACCTCGGGCAACTCGGGCATTACGGCTCCACGGAACAGGGTCGGATTACGGTAAACGCCCGATGCGGATACTCCCCCGGCCACTGAGCCAGGTCCTCAACGATGCTGTGGCCGGCCTGGGACGGACCTGGCGGGTGCTCGTCCCCCTCGCCATCATCGTGTTCATCCCGGCGTCACTGGCGACGCTGGCCGCGTTCTCGATCCCAGGTGCCCTCGACTTCGTCGACACGCTGCTGGCCTCCCCCGGTGACCTCTCCGCGCTGGACCCTGAGGAGTTCATGGAGCGCTCCCGACCCTTCCTGATCGCGACGGCCATAACCGTCGTGGTGCAGATCCTGGCCACGATCCTGGTTTTCGTCATGTGCCATCGCCTCACGGTCGCCGACCTGAAAGGCGAGTCAGTGAACTGGGCCGCCGCCACGAAAGGCGTCCTCCGCCGCTATGCCGGTGCAGCCGTCGCCGGGATTCTCGGAGCCGCGGCAGCGGTCGGCCTCATCTTCCTCGGCCTCACCTTCTGGTCGGTGCCTGCCGCCACCGTGGGCACGCCCAATACCGCCGCGGCGCTGGTCGCCGTCATCCTGTTCGTAGCTCTCATCGGCCCGGGGCTCTGGCTCGGCACGTCGCTGTCGATGGTGACAGTCGTATCCACCGTGGAACGGCACCAGCCCTTCCGGGCGATGAGCAGGAGCGCCGCCCTGGTGCGAAAGCGGTGGTGGCCCACTCTCGGCTTCCTTCTGCTCGTGGGCCTGCTCGGCTCGGTTGCCCTGCAACTCGTCCAGTTGGTGGCCATCCCGGTCGCGGCCGCCGGAGGTGGGGGCAACGCCCCGCTGGCCTCCCTTCTCGGAGTGCTGGCGCAGGGCCCGATCGTGACGGCGATGGGCGTCACATTCACCTATTGGTATCTGGACCTCCGGGCGCGCCAGGAGGCCCTGATGGTCGATCAGCTCTGAGCCAACCGCTCCAGCGCTGCTCGGGCGGCGGCCTGTTCGGCTTCCTTCTTCGAAGGGCCCTCCCCTGAGCCCATCACGGCACCGTCGATGACGGCGTCGGCCCGGAAAAGGCGGTCGTGGTCCGGACCCGAGCCGGACACGTCATAGGCCGGACGGCGGCCCGTCCGGGCCAGCACCTCCTGCAGGCGGGTCTTGTAGTCCTTGAGACCGGGGCGTAACGCCCACTCTGACACCCGGTCGCCCCAGATCTCGAGGATGACACGGCCGGCGACTTCGAGCCCGGCGTCGAGGTAGACGGCCCCGAGAATGGCCTCCATGGCGTCGGCGAGGATCGACGGCTTTGCCCGCCCGCCCGATCGGTCTTCTGAGAGAGCCAACTCCACGAACCCGCCAAGGCCGATGGACTCGGCGACCTCGGCCAGCGACGGCTTGCTGACGAGAGCAGAGCGGATCTTCGCCATCTGGCCTTCGGCTAAGTCCGGATACCGTCGGTACAGGGCCTCGGTGATGACGAGCTGAAGCACGGCGTCGCCGAGAAACTCGAGGCGCTCGTTGTCGAGGCGTGTGGCGTCGTCCGCGCTGACGGATCGGTGGGTGAGGGCCAGCTGGAGGAGCGAGGGGTCGGCGAAGGTGTGCCCGAGCCGGGCTTCGAGACTCATGCCAGACGTTCGGCGATGCGGCCGGGCAACCCCCGCTCGGCAGCCTCGGCCGCCACCGAGAGCGCGTTGGCGATGGCGACGCGGCTCGATGAGCCATGCGCGATCACCGCCACCCCCTTGACACCGAGGAGTTGTGCTCCGCCGTAAGTCTCCGGATCGAGCCGGTGGCGCACCTCGGCGAGGGCCGGCACGACCTGGGCGCGGATGTCGGGCGGGAGCTTGGACACGGCCTCCTGGACGTACTGGACGACGAGCTTCGATGCGCCTTCGGTGGTCTTGAGGAAGACGTTGCCGGTAAAGCCGTCGGTGACCACGACGTCAGCACGGTCCGCGGCGACATCGCGGCCTTCGACATTGCCGATGAAGTTGAGATCGCTCTGATCGAGTAGGTCGTAAGCGGCGCGTTCGAGTTCGCGGCCCTTGCCCTTTTCCTCGCCGATGGAGAGGAGACCGACACGTGGTCGCTCGACGCCGAGCAGGATCTCGGCCGCGACCGATCCCATGACGGCGAACTGGTGGAGCTGGGACGCCGTGACCTCGGGGTTGGCTCCGGAGTCCAACACCAGCGTCGGGGTGTCGGGCGTCGGAAAGATCGTGGCTATTGCGGGCCTCGACACGCCGGCGATCCGTCCGATGAGGATCGAAGCGGCGGCCATCGCCGCACCGGTGGAGCCGGCGCCAACCAGACCGGCGGCATCCCCGTTTGCCACCATGCGCGCACAGACGGAAATCGACGAGTTGGGCTTCTCCCGAAGGGCGCGGGCGGGGTCATCGCCCATGCCGATCACATCGGGGCTGTGCACCACCGGGAGATCGGCCTCGAGCCGATCGAGCTCGGACCGGACGATCGGCTCCGGTCCGACCAGAACCACATCCACGCCACGGCGCGCCGCATCGACCGCACCGGCCACGGTCTCAGCGGGGGCGTGGTCGCCCCCCATCGCGTCGAGGGCGATGCGGGCCAATTGGTCAGTCGGTCTCGATCACTTCACGGCCGGCGTAAGTGCCGCATTCCCGACACGCCCGGTGAGGGAGTTTCGGCTTGCCGCACTGTTCACAGGCCACGGTGCGAGGCGCGCTCACCTTCCACGAAGCCTTGCGGCTCCGCGTCCTGGAACGCGACATCTTCTTCTTGGGCACCGCCATTACGGAGCACTCCTGTGTTCAGGGATCGAACAGGTCCTTGAGGGATGCGAAGGGCGAGTCGGGGTCATCCCCGTGCCCGTCGCACGGATCAGTATTCAAGTCGGTTCCGCAGATTGGGCAAAGTCCCTTGCAGTCGGGACGGCACAACGGGGCGAGCGGGATCGCCAGCGCGAGCTCGTCGGTGGCGGGTCCGGCCATGTCGACGTGGCCTTCGACGATGGCGTAACCGTCCTCGTCGGGGACCTTGGAGAAGTGCTGATTTCCCACCGCCTCGAGCACCTCGTCCCATGTCGTGAGGCAACGGATGCAGGTGAGCCGGACGGGCGCCGTGACGGTGAAGTCGGCCTCGACACCGTCCACCGTCCCGGTGAAGACGCCGTCGACGGCCATCTCGTCGTCGATCCTCGAGTCGAGGACGGCGATCGTGACGTGCTTGGCGCCGGCGAACTCCCGCTGCCGCTCGGGGTGTCCAGCGATGCCTTCGACCCGAAAAAGGAGCTCGTCGCGTCGCGCCCCAGGTTCACGCGGGTTGGAA
>CAZGWX010000258.1:0-8782 GCA_964529515.1 uncultured Acidimicrobiaceae bacterium | reverse complement strand
TACATGGACGAGGTGTTCGGCTTCGCTCCGCCGGTGGCCGAGCCCCCCTCGAAGAAGCAGATCCTCACAATCCTCAAACAGGCCCGCGCTTTCGGGGTCGGGATGGTGTTGTCGACCCAGAACCCCATAGATCTCGACTACAAGGCAATGTCGAATGCCGGCACCTGGATGGTGGGCCGGCTCCAGACCGAGAACGACAAGAAGCGCATCCTGGAAGGTCTCGACTCCGCGGCGGGTGGTGCCGACCTGGCCGAGATGAGCCGGCTCATCTCGGGCCTACAAAAGCGGCAATTCGTGCTTCACACGACAAGGGGTGGAGGTCCCAAGGTGTTCGACACCAGGTGGGCGATGTCGTATCTCGCCGGGCCCCTGACTCGCGATCAGGTCTCCGAGTTGATGGCCGACCGCAAAGAGAAGTCGGCAGTCGTTGCCGGAGAAGACTCCCCGGCCCCCACTCCCCCCGGGGTCGACGCACCGTCATCCGAAGGCCGGGACGGCCACGACGTGGTACCCGTGGCGCCGCCGGTGGCCGACGGGGTGGTGGTGACCTACCTGGATCCGGCCGCCCCTTGGTCCGCCGAGGTCGGCGCTCGTGCCGGGGGGTCGGTGCACGAAGCCGCCATCGCCGCCCGTGTCGGCCTCCTGTACGACGACACGGCAGCCAAGGTGGAGCACCGGGAGGAGTACGAAGCGATCCTTCATCCCCTTGACGGCACACTCGACGCGGGGGAGGTGAGACCCGTCGACCACGACGACCGCGACTTCCGCTCCGAGGCTCCCGACGGCATCAAGTACCGGCTCCCGGAGGTGGATCTCAAGGCGGCCTCCTTCTGGAAGGGGATCAATACCGGACTGAAGGCGCACTTGGTGGAAAACCGGACAGTGACCATCTACCGCAATCCAGGCCTGAAGCTCTACTCCCGGGTCGGCGAGTCGAAAGAGGAGTTCGTGGCCCGGTGCGAGGCCGCTGCCGAGGATGCCGCCGACGCCGCGGTGGCCCAGCTCAAGGACAAGTACGCCACCAGGATCGACCGCGTCCAGGATCAGTTGCAGGCCACTCGCACCCGGATGGCGACCGCCGAGCAGGAGTACGGAGCCAGCCAGCAGAGTGAGGTGATTTCCGGTGCCGGCGACATCCTCGGAGCCATCTTCGGAGGCCGGAAGCGGTCCAACCCCCTGGGACAGGCCGCGTCGCGCCGGGCCGCCACGCAGAAGGCCAAGGCCAAAGTGACGACGGAGGCCACCAAGGTGAGCAGCAGAGAGCACGAGCTCGACGAGCTCGAGTCCGCCCTCGCCACGGAGGTCGCCGACATCGTCGCGGAGCACCAGGGGCTGACAGCTCAGGTCGAAGAGCTCGAAATCCCCTTGGAACAGACCGATGTCGAGGTCAGGGACCTGAAGCTGGTCTGGATACCAGTGGAGTGATCAGGGCCAGACGGCGAGGATCACCGAGACGATGGTGAAAGCGATCACGGAGTTGAGCCCGTTGATCAGCCAGTAAAAACGGCCTTTGCTCTCGTACATCTGGGTGACGGCCGAACTGATGATCCCGAACGCCACACCGAGCATCAGACCGAGCGCAACCCCTTCTTCGAGGGAGTCGGCTCCCAGCCCCTTGACGATTAGCGCGATCACGATCGTGGACAAGAAATAGCCGACAACCGTCGGGATCAGGAGCGTGGCCAAGCCCGGGGCGGACTCGTCGTCCATGTCGATGTCCACCTTCGCCGCGCGTGCCCAGGCGCCACTGAGCGGCGGGACCGAGTACCAGATGGCGCTGAAGCCGAACCACGCCAGTGTCGCCACCGCGACTGCGGCCCAGTTCACGTCGGAGAAGAAATCGGTGATCATGATTTGCTCCCTTGTCAGACGGTGTCCACCAGCGATTTGAGCAGGTCACGCAGGGACACGACCCCGAGAAGCTGCCCTTCGTCGTCGACGACCGGAAGGTGGCGGTAACCCGACTCCGCGATCCAGGTTGCCGCGTCCCAGACGTCGAGGTCGGGATCGAAGGTGTCCGGCTCGACTCCCATCACCTCGGAGACACGGGTGGTGTGCAGGTCGATGTCGCCGGCGATGGCGTTGCGGAGGTCGCGCTCCGTCACGAGCCCGAGAAGCGTCGTCCCTTCGACCACGGCCAGTGAGCCGAGGTCCGAGGACTGCATGGCAAGGGCGGCCTCGGCGAGTGTGGTGTCCGGACCGCAAGAGAAAGGCCCTGAGCCGATGAGGTCCGCCATGCGCATGACCGTCACGCTAGCGGAGCCTTGGTCCCCCAGGCCAACAGGCCCGGGGGAAGGCACGACCGGCCAAAGGACGAGGCCGGGGGTAGTAGGTCGCCAGACTCTTGTACCAGGGTTTCGGGGGAAGGAACCGACCCCCTCGGCCCTTCGGGCCACTCCCCCACAAGTGGGGGAGACATCCCATCAAACCCCTCGGCCCTTCGGGCCACTCCCCCACAAGTGGGGGAGACATCCCCGCGGTCTAGACCAGGTCGGCTTCCCGGATTCCGAAGGACGGGTGGCGGAGGCGGCACAAGGCCAGCTTCTCCAACTGGCGGATGCGCTCACGAGTGAGGTTGAACTCGTCGCCGATCTCTTCGAGGGTCCGGGGGACACCGTCGTAGAAGCAGTACCGCAGGGCCAGGATCCGGCCCTCGCGTTCCGGGAGGCGCTCGATCGACTCCCGCAGCGAGTTGGCGACGTCCATCTCCTCGGTCATCTGGACCGGGTCGGCAGCGTCCGCGTCCTCGATGAAGTCACCGAGCTGCGCCCCATCCTCACCGATGGGCTGCTCCAGCGAGACCGTGTCGGCGACGCTGAGGGCGAGCTCAACCTTGTCTACCGTGACACCGGCCTCCTCGGCGATCTCGTCGGGACGGGGGTCACGGCCCAACTCGGCCTTGAGCGAGGCTTGAGCGGCACGGACCGCCGCCAGGGTGTCGTGCAGGTGGACGGGGATGCGCACCGTGCGTGATTTGTCGGCGATGGCCCGCGTGATGGCCTGACGAATCCACCAGGTGGCATAGGTGGAGAACTTGAAGCCCTTCCGCCAGTCGAACTTCTCGACCGCACGGATCAAGCCGAGATTTCCTTCCTGGATCAGGTCGAGGAAGTCGATGCCGGAGGTGTTGGCATAGCGTCGTGCGTTGGCGACGACGAGGCGAAGGTTGGCGGTGAGGAAGTCGTCCTTGGCCTGGGCACCACGCCGGGCGTTGCGGCGCAGCTCCATCTCTTCTCGCTTGTTGGTGTAGTCGCTCTTCTCGAGGCGCTCAGCGGCCTCTTCGCCGGACTCGATCTTCTGGGCCAGCTCAACCTCCTGCTCGGCCGTGAGCAGGTCGTACTCGCCGATCGCAGTCAGATACTGCGACACCAGATCGGTGGTCAGACGCCCGCGCTCGTCCGTCAACTTCGACTGAAGCCGGCTTCGACGAGGCTTTTCCGTCCGATCATGACGCGATTCGATGGCCATAGAGATTCAAGTCCTCCGCAGGGGCGAGTGGTGATGTCAGGGCGCAGGCCCCAGAGTCCAAATATACGCATCCTGGCCGGTTTGTGAACCCCCCAATTTTCCCGACCTGGTGCAATGCTCGGACCGCATAGTGGTAAACGGCCAGAAACGGGCGCCTATTCCGCCCTCGGAGGGTGGTGAACGGCGACCACGTCCCCCCGGGCCCGCGGGATCGCGGTCCAGGCTTCGATCGGCAGTGCGATGACCGCGACGGTTGCGGTGCGCACCTCGATCGACTCACCGGTGAGATGGGCGACGAGCGAGCCCCAGGTCGGCTGATGGCCGACGACCATCAAGCGCGATGCGGCGGCCACACCGGCGATGATCCCGACCACACTCTCGACCGAGGCGCCGTAGAACCCGGGCTCGAGGCGCAACTCACACTCCCAGCCACCGGCCTCAACGGCCAGCTCCGCGCTCGTACGGGCTCGAACGGCTGTCGAACTGATCACGAGATCGGGGGTGAGGCCTTCCTCGCCGAGGTGACGGCCCACATGCCGTGCTGCGTCGATTCCCCTCCGATTGAGCGGCCGCTCGTGATCGCCACCGTACGAGGCGTCCCCATCCGACTTGGCGTGCCGCATCACCAGGAGGGTCTTCATCTCGCCGAGCATATGCACGGGGCGGGTTAGGTTTGGCCCGTGGCCAATCGACTCGCCCAAGCGACCTCGCCCTATCTGCTCCAACACAAAGACAATCCCGTGAACTGGTGGGAGTGGGGTGACGAGCCGTTCGCCGAGGCGCGCCAACGCGATGTGCCGGTGCTCGTCAGCATCGGATACGCCTCGTGTCACTGGTGCCACGTCATGGCCCATGAGTCCTTCGAAGACCTGGCGACTGCGGACCTGATGAACCAGCTCTTCGTGAACATCAAGGTCGATCGTGAGGAGCGGCCCGATGTGGACTCGGTCTACATGGAGGCGGTCCAGGCCATGACCGGACGGGGTGGATGGCCGATGACGGTGTTCCTGGACCACGACGGCCGCCCGTTCTTCGCCGGGACCTACTTTCCTCCGACGCCCCGCCACGGCATGCCCTCTTTCACCCAACTCCTCGAGGCCATCGACACCGCCTGGCATCAGGACCGTGAGCAGATCGCCGACCAGGCCGGCCGGTTGGTCGAGGCGGTCTCGGCGACGATCCCGGCCGGTGACCTGCCCGGCAACGTGGCCTTGGAAACCGCCTACGGGGTGATCTCCGGTTCGTTCGACCGAATCAACGGCGGATTCGGCACCGCCCCCAAATTTCCCCAGCAGCCGGTGCTCGACTTCCTCCTCCGGGTCCGGAACCGGGACTGGGCCGACGAGGCGGACCGGTTCGTGGTCGAGAGCCTCGTCGCCATGGCGGACGGCGGCATCCACGACCAGATCGGCGGTGGCTTCTCCCGCTACTCGGTCGACGACCGGTGGCTGGTGCCCCACTTCGAGAAGATGCTCTACGACAACGCCCAACTGGCCCGCATCTACCTGTGGGCCGGGATCGAGCTCGCTCGGCCCGACTTCGTCGGGGTGGCCCGATCGACGCTGGCATACCTGGAGCGCGACCTCAGCCATCCCGACGGCGGGTTCTACTCGGCCGAAGATGCCGATTCCGAAGGAGTGGAGGGAAGGTTCTACGTCTGGTCCGCCGCGGAAATGCGGGATGTGCTGGGCGACGAGGCCGCGGCCGTCATTGCGTACTACGGCGTCACGGAGGCCGGGAACTTCGAGGGGTCAAACATCCTGAGCCGCGTGGGTCCCGAGCGGCTGGAGGGCATCGAGGAATCGAACCGGGTCCTCCTCGACGCCAGGTCGCGTCGCGTCAGGCCGGCGCTCGACGACAAGGTGGTCGCGGCCTGGCACGGATTGGCGATCCGGGCGTTCGCGGAGGCCGGTGCCGCCCTGGGGGACGATCACCTCAGCGATATCGCCCTCCGCGCAGGGCATTTCGCAGCCGATCGGCTCGCACTCGATGGCGCCGTGGTGCGCTCGTGGCTGGACGGTCGAGCTTCCGGCCCCGGCTTCCTCGACGATCACGCCTCACTCGCCCTCGGATACTTCTCCCTCTACGCGGCGAGTGGCGACGAGGTGTGGTTCGACCGGGCGATGGGCCTGGTCTCCCAGCTGGAGCGGTTCGCCCGGCCGGAGGGCGGCTTCTACTCCACCGCTGCCGATGGCCCGGATCTGCTGAAGAGGCCCTTCGACATCACCGACAACCCGCACCCATCGGGAAACGCCATGGCGGCCGAGGCCCTCCTCCTGGCCGCCCTCTACACGGGAGAGGAATCGTGGCGCGAAAGGGCCGAGTCCGCCGTCGCCGCTTCCAGCCTGATCATGGCCCGGCACCCCACGATGGTCGCCCACCACATGTCGGTGGGCAACGACATGACCCGAGCCCTGGAACTCGCCGTTGTCGGAGCCGACGCCGGGCGCCTCGTTCAGGTCCACTACGCCCGTTTCCGGCCCCACGTCGCCCTGGCGGTGGCAACCGGAACCGAGTCGCAGGTTCCACTCCTGGCCGACCGAACACCGGCGTCGGACGGCTCGGCGCGTGCCTTTGTGTGCCGCGACTTTGTCTGCGACCTCCCGGTGACCGACCCCGTCGCACTGGCAGCACAGCTCGATTCCTGATCAGTCGGAGAGGACAGGGCTTCCTGTTGGTGCGTCCGTCGGGTGCGGCGCCAGCGCTCGCGCCGAGATCATCACATACGTGACCCAAAGGACGTCGGCGACGGCCAGATGGAGGAGTTGGGCCCACATCGGGACTCCGAAAGCGATGTTGGCCACACCCGTCAATGCCATGAGCCCCACTAATCCCGGGACCCAACCGGCGAGCCGCTTCGAGATTCGGCTGGCCACCACCCATGTGGATGTCAGAATGACCAGCGCCAGGATCGGATGGACGATCCGGAGCGCGGTGAGGAAGTGCTCCTCAGCCGAGATGTCCCCACCTTTCGGGAAGAGAGTGTCGGCGAGAGCGGTGACGGCGCCGGTGGCTGCGAGCGCAACCAGCGACAGACCTGCAGCCAGGACCCCTCTCCGGAGCCGCTGCGAAGCCGATGACCACCGCAGGCGCGCCCCGCCCGACAGCCAGAAGATGGTCAGGGTGAGCATGGCGAGCAGGAACAGCGTGTTCACCAGATGCAGCGGGACGGCGATCACCCTGGCGACCGAGTCGTCCTGGGCCACCCACTCGGCGAGCACGATCATGGCCCCGATCAGTGCCTCGCCGACGATGGCCACCACCGAGAGAATGGCGCCGGTCCGCGCCGGGTGACCCTTATGCGTCACCCGCCAGACCAGCACGGCCAGGAGGGCCACGATCACCAATGCGATGCCGCTGACCGCTCGATGGGTGAACTCGATCGCCGTGTGCCCCTCCAGCTCCGGGATCAGCGAGCCCTGACAGGTCGGCCACGAGCGCCCGCACCCGGCTCCGCTTCCGCTTGCCCGCACCCAGGCCCCAACCAGGATGACCCCGATGTTGAAGACCAGGACGAACCAACTGAAGCGGATCAACGGCCGGTGGGTCATTTGCCCCCAGGTTACGAAGACGGCAGGCGCGTGCCGAACCGGCCGTTGATCCGCTCGTACCGGGTACTGAGTACTTGGTGGCGGTCGGCCCCAGTCCCGATACAAAGTACCAAGTACCTTTGGCATGTGATTCACGACAGCATCATCGAAACCGTCGGGCGCACGCCGCTCGTCCGACTCTCCCGGTTCCATCAGCCCGGCAACCTCGTTGCCAAGGTGGAGACGTCGAACCCGGGCGGCTCGATCAAGGATCGAATCGCGGTCTCCATGATCGATCGGGCCGAGCGGGAGGGGTTGTTGGGCCCGGGAGGCACCATCGTCGAACCCACGTCCGGCAACACCGGAGTGGGACTGGCGATCATCGGAGCCGTCCGCGGATACCGGGTGATTTGCACCGTCCCCGACAAGGTGTCCAAGGAGAAACAGGACCTCCTGCGCGCCTATGGCGCCGAAGTGGTCGTCACGCGGACCGACCGGCTCCCGGAGGACGAGGACTCCTATTACGGGGTGGCGAGGCAGCTCGCCGCGGAGATCGAAGGGGCCTTCCATCCCGACCAGTACGCCAATGCGGCCAACCCTCAGGCTCATTTCGAGACCACCGGGCCGGAGATCTGGGAGCAGACCGCCGGTGAGATCGACGCCTTCGTCGCCGGTGTCGGGACCGGCGGGACCATTTCGGGCACCGCGCGATTTCTCAAGTCGCAGAAGGCCGGTATCGAGATCGTCGGGGCCGACCCGGAAGGCTCCATCTACACCCAGGGGCCGAATGGAAACATCCACCAGTACCTGGTCGAGGGCGTGGGTGAGGACTTCTACCCGGAGACGGTGGACCTCGGTCTCATCGACCGGTTCATCGAGGTCGACGACACCCAGTCGTTCCGGGCGGGAAGGGAACTGGCCCGAAGGGAGGGCATCCTGACCGGCGGGTCAGGGGGTCTGGCGGTCCACGCCGCCCGCCAGGTCGCCACCGAGGACACCAGCCGTCTCGTGGTGGTCATCGTCCCCGACTCCGGGCGGGGATACCTGTCGAAGATGTACGACGACGAGTGGATGAAGCAGTACGGCTTCCAGCCATGACGTGATGAGGCCCCGTCGAAACGGGGCCTCATCAGTTCTAGGAAGCTTCGACATTTCTCCTCGGAAGAGGCTGCGGATGGACAAGGTCCGCAGTGGTCGAAGCCCGGTGGTCCGGTTTGGAGTCGCCACCGTCCCTTACGGGGAGCGGCGCTTCAGCGGTCGCGCCGCTCAGCGGCCGGCCACCTCCAGAGTCCGCAAATCTTCATACAACTTAGGACCACCTCCTTTCTCTGGTGACTGCAGTCTGCCACAAGGCGACGGCTCAGTGAAACGATTTCAGAGACGGAGGTTGGAGAAGAAGTCGTTCCACCACGCGCCCAGTGCGTCGAGACCGATGGCGAAGGCCCAGAACAGCGTCACCACAAGGGCGACCAGACCGACCACGGCCGCCAGGGTGCGAATCTGATAGAACTGGCGCTGGGCTGGATCCTCGACGTAGGAGAGCTCGCGCACCACTACCGGCGTCATGGTCGTGGTGGTCGTGGTCGCAGCCACCGGTGCGGGTTTGGGCCGCGGGACCATCCGGAGACTGGGGCGCGGCTTGCTCACCGGCTCCAACGGCTGGGAGTCGGGGTAGGCCGACTTCCCTTCGCCATCGTGCTCGAGAATCACCTCCGCGGTGAGTTCCTCGATGGCTTTGGGCTTGGGTGCGGCGACCTGGGGAGCGTCTGTCTCGGGAGCCAGTG
>CAZGWX010000257.1:0-3755 GCA_964529515.1 uncultured Acidimicrobiaceae bacterium | reverse complement strand
GCCCCGTATCCCCTGGGGGTTCGGGTATCAAGTACGCCGTACCGCGGCCCGGGTCGATTGCAGCCCCGGGGGTGGGGGAAGTGTCCTGAACCGTCGCTCAGCTCTCGTGGGTGAGAACTCACCCCCTCCCCCAAAAGACTGGGGGAGAAGTCCTTAGGCCTCACGGATGACGAGCTCTGCCGGATGCTCGGAAGTCATGAGGACAGGTTATCCGGGGAGGAGGTCCGGATAACCTGCCTCAATGCTTCAAGCGGCCCTGTCTTCGGGCCGGTCGACCTTGATCCGATACGGACCGAGGTGGATCACTCGCTCATGGCGGGAGACCTTCGCGGCGAGACGCTCAGCCGCGGCCTGGCGACGCATGTCGCCGAGCAGGATGTTGGCCAGGTTGATCATGGGATCTCTTCCGTTGTCGTAAGGGGTCTTCACCAGTACGCTCATTACTATAGTCCTTCCCGGATATACGCAAAATGGATTTCTCTCATTACACAGACGAGCCGGTCGACCTCTCCGTCGCATTGATGAACACCGCCCAGGCGGACTCGGATGCACTCTCCACGCTGGAGTCACTCAACGAGTTCCTCGAGACGTACCGCCATCTGTGGGAAGGTGTGGCACAGCCGCCGAAGGCCTCAGAACTCGAAGCGATTCACGCCCTGCGGAATGCCCTCCGTGAGGTCATCTTGTCCCCGGACGAGACCATCGCCTCCCAACGCCTCAACCTGATCCTCAGCCAGCACGACGCACAGCCCCGGCTCTCGGTCCACAACGGCGACCCCCACTTCCACTTCGAGCCGATCGGCTCGGACATCTCCTCGTGGCTCGGGGCGACCACCGCGATGGGTCTGGCCACAGTCATGGTCGAGCACGGGATGGAGCGATTCGGCACCTGTGCGGCAAGCGACTGCGACGACGTCTACGTGGATGCGTCACGAAACAGGTCGAGGCGCCACTGCTCCTCGACCTGTTCGACCCGGGAGGCTGTCTCTGCTTACCGGAAACGGCAGTCCGACGAGTCTTAGGACCCGGCGAGAGTCGCCGAGACGGACAGCTCGACGTTGCCCTTGAGGGCCTGGGACACCGGACAGCCGTCCTTGGCTGCGTTGGCCAGTTCCTGGAACTTCTCCTCGTCGATGCCCGGGACTACCGCGGTCACCACCAGCTCGGACGTGGTGATACCGGTTCCGGGGACGAATGTGATCGTCGCCGAGGTGTCGATGCTGGTCGGGGGGGTCTCGTTCTTGGCCAGCATGTTGGAGAACGCCATCGAGTAGCAAGTGGCGTGGGCAGCTGCGATCAGCTCCTCGGGGTTGGTGGTACCACCCTGCTCCTCAGCTCGGGCCTTCCAATTGACTTCCATCGGTCCGACCGCCCCTGAATCGACGGTGGCCGTCCCGCGTCCGGTGAACAGATCGCCCTCCCAGTACGCGCGACCGGTGCTCTTGAGTGCCATTGGATCCTTTCGAGTAGGCCCTCCCAGCCTAGACCCGGAAACGAGGTCCCCTTCCGGGCCGGTGTCAGCCCTCGACCGTGATTGAACCAGTCATCTGCGGGTGGATCCCGCAGAAGAAGGTGTACTCCCCGGCCTCATCGAAAGTGTGGTTGAAGCTGGCGCCCGATGACAGCGAGCCGCTGTCGAACAGGCCGTCGGTCGAGGTCCAGGTGTGCGCGGTGCTGTCCGCGTTGACGACCGTCACTTCCTGGCCGGCACCGACGGTGATGGGGTCGCCGAAAGAAAAGCCTTGGATGGTGATGGTGGCGTCATCAGCCGCCACCGTGGTTGAGGCGGAGGGAGCCGAGATCGTGGTTTCCTCAGCAGGGACCGTGGTCGTCGCGTCGCCGCCACCGGAACAGGAGGCCACGAGGACTGCGAGGGCGGGGATGAGGTGTCTCTTCTTCACGCTTCCAATACGCCGTATGGGCCGCGACGGTTCTCAGTCGTCGATCGGGCCGGCCAGCGCGTATTCGATCGCGTCCTGCAGCCCCATCATGCGACCCTCCTCCACGGCCGCCCTCTCGTCACCGGTGAGTTCGCCGAGCCGGTCGAGGTCTATCCCCTCGATGGAGTTGATCTCGATCCCAACAATGTCCACGCCCGACGTGTGGCGCAGGGCGTCCACGACCCCAATCAACCGGTAACAGCGAGCCATGTCGCCGAGGTCCCGGGCGAGACCGCCCATCTGGAACATCACCATCAGAACACCGGAGACGTCCCGGTGGCCGGCGAAAAGTCGCAAGGCGTCCAAGAGCAGAGGCCAGGCCTCATGCGGGCGGCCCAGTTGAGCCGTGGAGTAGCCCGCCTCGAACAGGGACCAACCCACCCCGAACTCGTTCCCGGACCTCCGGTAGCGCTCCGCGGCATCGAGGTACATCGCGTTGGCCTCTTCGAGTCGTCCTTCGGCCTGCCTGAAGTTGCCCCGGCCCCAAGCGATGTCGCCCAGACCGTCCTCGTCGCCCAGCCGACGGAAGATCGCCTCGCTCTCGTCGAACGCTGCCTCCGCGTGCTCGAAGTCCTTGCTGGCGTACCCGCCTGCAAGTCCCTGGTTATAGAGGGCCACTGCCAGATCGCGTGACTCTCCGAGCTCACGCTGCATCTCCAACGCCCTGGAGTAGGTGGCGGCACATTCCTCCATCAGACCCCGCCACCATTGGATTCCGCCCAGCGCCTCCAGGCCTTTGGCGACCTTGGCTGGGCTGGCGCCGGGCATCGCCAGTGCGGACTCGATGCGCTGGTCGGCCTCATGCAGGTGACCGCGGGCCTGCCAGAACCTCCAGGCGGACGACACCAGGTCGAGCACCTCGTCCGCCGCACCGGTCTCCGAGCCCCAGTCGATGGCGGCACGGATGTTGTCGTGGTTGGCCTCGAGGAGGTCGAACCAGAAGAGTCGCTTCGCCCCCAGCATCTCGGGAGCCGCCCGCCGGACCAAATCCCCGAACACGCGCAGGTGCAGGTTGTTGACGTGACCCCACTCCCCTGTCTCCCGGAGCCGGTCCCGTGCGAACTCCCGGATGACGAACAGGAGGCGAAACCACGGGCTGCCCAGCTTCTCCATGTTGAACACGAGGCTGTGGTCAACCAGTCCCTCCAGGCCATCGACCAGGTCGAGATCGAGAGCGCCGTCAAAGAGAGCCTCGATCTCCTCCAAGCGGGACCAGCCGGAGAAGACGGAGAGCCACGCGAACAGCCGCTTCATGGGCTCATCGAGCAAGTCGTAGCTCCAAGCGATGGTGTTGTGGATCGTCCGCTGCCGCTCCGGAAGGTCGACGGAGCCCGAACTCAACATGCGAGTGTCGAGCCGCGAGACCACGGTCTCTACGGGGAACAGGCGCAGTCTGGAGGCCACCAGCTCGATGGCCAGCGGTAACCCGTCGAGCCGGCTCACCAGTTCAACGATGGCGGCCACGTTCTCGGGCGTGACCTCGAAATCGGGCCGCACGGCCCGCGTGCGCTCGATGAGGAGGCGAACGCCTTCCGAGCCGAGGGCCTCGTCGATGCTCACCCGGCCGACCGGAGCGGCGAGCGGCGGGACGGGGACCTCCTGCTCCCCGGCGATCCGCAGCGGGGCCCGCGAGGTAGCCACGAGCTTGACCCGAGGGGCGTTGCGGACGAGGGCGGAGACCGCGGGGGCGGCGCCGATGACGTGCTCGAAGTTGTCGAGGACTAACAGCACCTCCAGCCCACGGAGCTGCTCGATGAGACGGTCCTCCGGCGCCTCATCCGGAGACGAAGCGGCGATGCCGACCGCACCGAGGAT
>CAZGWX010000256.1:0-8957 GCA_964529515.1 uncultured Acidimicrobiaceae bacterium | reverse complement strand
AACCGACCCCCTACCCGCAAGCGGGTCCCTTCCCCCATCTGACGCTGGGGGACAAATCCTGGAGGTACCCTCGGCGCATGTCCTTCGACCTGCCCCGAATCGAGAACGCCGTCCGCGAGATCATCGAGGCCATCGGAGAGGACCCCGACCGTGAAGGACTGGCCGAGACCCCGCAGCGGGTGGCCCGCTTCTACGCAGAGGTCTTCAAAGGCCTGCAGTCCGACCCCGGTGAGATGCTCGATGTCTCGTTCGGCGACGAGCACTACCAGGAGATCGTCATGGTCAAGGACATCCCGTTCTACTCCATGTGCGAGCATCATTTCGTCCCGTTTCACGGGCGGGCCCACGTCGCCTACCTACCCCGGGGCCGGGTCACGGGGCTCTCCAAGCTCGCACGGATCGTTGACGGCTTCGCACGGCGCCCTCAGATGCAGGAGCGGTTGACGGCTCAGGTGGCGCAGACCCTGGACGAGAAGCTCAATCCGCTTGGAGTGCTGGTCGTCATCGAGGCCGAGCACTTGTGCATGTCGATGCGGGGTGTCCGAAAGCCGGGCGCCAAGACCGTGACCTCGGCCGTCCGAGGGCTCATGGAAACTAACCCGGCGACGCGGGCCGAGGCCATGTCCTTGATGCTGGGCACCTCGTGACCGCCGAAATGGGTCGAAAAACCCCCTTCGCGGCGGGCTGAGCCCCTCGCCGGTGTGGCTAACCTCAAGTACTGATGGCACGGATGGTCGCTGGTCTCAAGCCTCGAGGCTTCACATGGGTGATCAACGACCGTTTGGCCGTGTCGGAGAGAGTTGGCGGCTCGGGCTTCCAACACCGGCGGGTTCGCCGCGAGGAGGAGATCACCTGGTTGGTCGAGGAGGCTTCGATCAACACGATCGTGTCCATGCTCCCCGCCAATCAGAACCTGGCCGCCTACCGCCAGGCCGGGATCGCCACCTACTCCGTCCCCGTTGCCACCTTCCCAAGACCAGAGCAGGCCCATCGCTTCTTTTCCACCCTGGACAAGGCGTTGGCCCGCCCGCGGGCCCGGGTCCTCGTCCACCGCGAGAACATCGACGACGCAATTGGCGGCCTTATCGGCGGCTACCTGGTGTCTTCGGGAATGATCAACGACCCGATCCTGGCGCTGGCGGTCATCCAGCAGATTCTCGGACGGGCTCTGGGGCCGGAGGGTCGGTCCCTGATCCCCGAACCAACCCCTTCGTGACCGACCGCATCGAGCTCGTCGGCATCGAGGTCTTCGCTCGCCACGGCGTCTACCCCGAAGAAAAGGAGCGGGCTCACGTCTTCAAGGTCGACATGGTGCTCTACGCCGACCTGTCCATCGCCGGCGCCTCGGACGATCTCGACGACACCATCGACTACGGGCTGCTTGCTTCCGAGATCAGGGAGGTCGTCGGCTCGGAGACTCACCAATTGATCGAGAGAGTGGCAGAGAGGGTTGCGACCGTGGCGCTCGCCCACGACCGCGCCGAGCGCGTCCGGGTGACGATCCACAAACCCGACGCCCCGGTCGACGTCGCCCTCAGTGACGTTTCCGTGACAATCGAACGCAGCAGATGACGCGCTACGCCATCGGCCTTGGATCGAACCTGGGGGACCGGATCTCTCATCTCCGGGCCGCCGACAACGGGTTGTCCAGCATCGGCCGGGTGGTCGCCCGGTCGTCGCTCTACGAGACCATCCCGGTCGGCGGCCCCGAGCAGGGCCCGTATCTGAACACCATGATCTTGGTCGACTCCGATCTCGGGCCGCATGAGGTCCTCGACGCCTGTCTCAGGATCGAGGCCTCCCGCGGTCGTGACCGTGAAGTCCACTGGGGTCCCCGGACCCTTGACATCGACATCATCACCTCGGACGGGCCTCCCGCCTCGGACGAGAAGTTGACGATTCCCCATCCGTTGGCGGCCGATCGCGAGTTCGTGCTTCGACCCCTCCGTGAGATCTGGCCTGACGCACCCGTGTCGGAAGAGCACGACGCCTCGACGGCCCTCGCCGAGCTCAGCCCGCAGGGTGTGGACCGGCTCGCTGGCACGTGGGAGAGGGATCTTCCGATCGGCACGTGGCTCGCCGCAGGGCAGCTCCTGCTCATCCTGTTGACCGGCTTCGGTGTGTTACAGGATGGCTCGGCCGATTTCGACGACCAGCCCTTCGTACGCGGGATCGGGCTGGTGCTGGCCGTGATCGGAGCGATCCTCGGGGGAGCGGCCTCGGCGGCGGCCGGCCGCGACCTCACCATCAACCCTGATCCCAAGCCGAACGCGTCACTGCGCGAGGCCGGCGTGTACGGCGTCGTCCGCCACCCGATGTACGGAGGGCTCCTGTTGCTCGTCCTGGGCACGGCCCTCGCCGCCGGCAGCCTTTATGGAGTTGTTGGCTGGCTGGCTCTGGTGGTGCTGGTCATGGTCAAGCTGGACTACGAGGAGCGACGGCTGCGCATCAGGTTCCCCGCCTACGCCGCCTACCGCCGCCGGGTCCCTCGCAGGCTCATCCCCGGCATCTTCTAGGTTCCTGGCGGCCTCGGCCGGGGGAGAAGCATCAAGCCCTGACCTTCGACCCTGTCGCCATCTCGCGACTCGTGCTAGCTTCAAGTCATGGTGAGTGGCCGCGCCCCGCCATCGGTCTCCAATCGTCACACGCCCGCGTGAGAACAGGAGACAACACCGAATGGCACATCGGTCCAGAGCCAACCGCAACGATATCCCCGGATACGTCCCCAAGCCGTCCCGCGACGACCGCCGTCAGCAGCACCGGGCAACTCGCCACGCGACGCACCAGGTCCTTCACAGCCTCGATGATCCCGACGACGTGGTCCTGCCCGAGACCCGGGGCAGCAAACCAACTCCCCTTCCTGTCTCGCCCGCCGAACCCGGACCCAGGCGCTTCCGCGTCTGGAAGACCAAGTTCTGGAAGCGGCGTGACAACTACAAGGACACGAAGGCCGCCATGGATGCGGCGTGGCCGGTCATCACTCCGGAGCAACTGTCCGACTGAAGCACACACGGGTGGTCCGAGCTCGAACCGTTAGCCTTGGGTGGTGCCCGACGCCGACGGCCTGCGCCTGATCATCGTCGGCCCGGGTAGGGCCGGCGGGTCGATCGCGCGAGCCGCCACCGCCGCCGGTCACCACATCGCAGGCGTTCTGTCCCGCTCCGGGAACGACGAGTACGGCCCGGCGCTGGCGTGGGACCGTTCCCTCCCCGAGGCCGACGCGGCCCTCATCGCGGCCAAAGATGACGCCATGCCCGAGGTCGTTTCCCGCCTCGACGGTCATCTCGAGGACGTGCCGGTGGTTGCCCACGTGTCCGGGTTCCTCCCGGTCACCGTTCTCGCCCCCCTGGCAGGCCAGGCCGCCATCGGCGGCTTCCACCCGTTGCAGACCCTTCCCGATCCTCAGCGCGGGTCGGAGGCGCTGGCTGGTGCGTACGCCGGGATCGGAGGGGAGCCCCTGGCCGTCGACGTCCTCACCGTCCTCGCGGTCAGCCTGGGCATGCATCCGTTCGATCTGGAGGACGCCTCTCGCCCGGCCTATCACGCGGCGGCTGCCGCGGCTGCGAACTTCGTGGTGGCGTCCCTGGCAGTGGCCAGCGACCTGCTCGAGTCCACCGGGATCGATCCCGCCGTGGTCCGGCCACTCACCGAGCGTGTGGTAGGCAACGTCTTCGAGGGTGGCGCCGGCGCCGCTCTGACCGGCCCGATCGCTCGGGGAGACACGGACACCGTCATCGGGCACCTGACCGCAGCCAAGGACGTCTCCGACTCGGTGGGCCGGCAGTTCCGCCTCTTGGCCGAAGCGACGACCCTCCGGGCCGGCAGGGAGGAGGACCTGGGCCGATGGAGGTAAGGCGGACCTTCTCCGACACCAGGGACGCCTATCGGGGAACGGTCGGGCTGCTGCCCACCCTCGGCTTCTTCCACGAAGGCCACCTGCGGCTCATGGACATGCTCCGGGAGCGCTGCGACACCCTGGCCGTGTCTCTCTTCGTCAACCCCACCCAGTTCAACGACCCGTCCGACTTCGACGCCTACCCCCGGGCCGAGGAACGGGACGCCTCCCTCGCCGAGGCCCACGGTGTCGACCTGCTGTTCGCTCCCGATGTCGACGAGGTCTACGGGGGAGTGTCGGTGACCACGGTCGAGGTGTCCGGTGTCACCGTCGAGATGGAGGGCCGGCATCGGCCCGGACACTTCGTCGGGGTGGCCACAGTGGTGGCCAAGCTGTTCGCCGGCCTCCAGCCCGACATCGCCATGTTCGGCCGCAAGGACGCCCAGCAGTTGGCGGTCCTCAAGGCGATGACCTCCGACTTGCGCTTCCCGATCGAGATCGTGGAGGCCCCGGTAGTCCGTGAGCCCGACGGCCTCGCCCTGTCCAGCCGGAATGTCCGGCTGTCCAAGGAGGATCGGTACCACGCTCTCGCCATCAGCCGGGGCCTGTTCATGGCGGCGGAGCAGGTGGACGCCGGCGAGCGCCGCGGCGCCCGTCTCGAGGGGACGGTCACCCGGTCGATGAAGGGTCTCGACATCGACTACGTGAAGCTCGCCTCCGTGGCCACGATGCAGCCAGTGGAAACACTCGACGAACCGGCAGTCCTGGCGGTCGCTGCTCAGGTGGGCCCGGTCCGTTTGATCGACAACATCATCTTCGATGTGGTCGATGGTCGCCCCATTCCCGACCGGGGCGTGTTCCTCGATGAGCCGAGCACCTTGACGCAACTGCCATGATCCGGTGCCTATGAGCAACGAGAGCGAGCTCACCGCCGCCCGGCGGCGCAAACACGAGGCCACGCTCGCCGCCGGGGGCTATCCGACCCGATTCGACCGGACTCATCGGGCCGCCGAGATCCACCGCGAGCATGGTGAGCTACCGCCCGGCTCCGACACCGAGGTGAAGGTCACGGTTGCCGGCCGCCTGATGCTCCATCGGTCCTTCGGCAAACTTCAGTTCGGAACACTTGACGACTGGTCGGGGACGATCCAGCTGTTCGTGGACGTGGCGACGGCCGGACCCGAGGTAGCCGAGCGTTTTGCCGACCTCGACCTTGGCGACTGGGTCGGAGCCTCCGGAACCGTGATGACCACGCGTAAGGGCGAGCTCAGCGTCCGCGTCGACGAGCTCCAGCTCCTCCAGAAGGCATTGCGGCCGCTGCCGGAGAAATGGAGCGGGCTCGTCGACATCGAGACCCGGAGCCGGCGCCGATACCTCGACCTCATCGCCAACCGCACTTCGAGGGAGGTGGCACTGGCCCGGGTCCGCACCCTCGAGGAGCTGCGCCGCCAATTCCAGCAGCGCGGGTTCGTCGAGGTGGAGACACCGGTGCTCCTGTCGGAAGCGACCGGGGCCAACGCTCGCCCGTTTGTCACCCGGCACAATGCCCTCGACCAGGAGATGCAGCTCCGGATCGCCACCGAGCTCCACCTGAAGAGGCTCGTCGTCGGTGGGATGGAGCGAGTTTTCGAGCTGGGCCGGATCTTCCGCAACGAGGGCATCGACTCCACGCACAACCCCGAGTTCACGATGCTGGAGGCCTATCAGGCCTTCGCCGACTACACCGACATGATGGAGTTGACCGAAGGCGTGGTCTCCGCCGTGGCCCGGGAGGTGACCGGTGGCACCGAGCTTGTCTTCCGGGACCGGCCCCTCTCCCTCGCCGCCCCGTACCGCCGCGTCACCATGGCCGAACTGGTCTCCTCAGTCACCGGTGTCGAGATCCGTCTCGACACCCCGGTGGATGAGCTGCGCTCCATCGCCGGCGGGCTCGGGCTGGAGGTCGAACCGAACTGGACCACGGGGAAGCTCATCGCCGAGATTTACGACGAGGTGGCCGAGCCCACCATTTGGGAGCCGACCTTCGTCACCCACTACCCGGTCGAGGTGAGCCCGCTGGCACGGCGCAGCCCTGACATTCCCGGCGCCACGGAGCGCTTCGAGCTGGTCATTGGGGGTGCGGAGTACGCCAACGCCTTCAGCGAGCTCAACGACGCCGACGATCAGCGAGCCCGTTTCGAGGCTCAGGCGCTAGCCCGCGCCGGTGGCGACGACGAGGCGCATCCCGTCGACGAGGACTACCTGTTGGCGCTGGAGTATGGGCTGCCTCCCACCGGCGGCATCGGCATCGGTGTCGATCGGCTCGTCATGCTCCTGACGGGCCAGGAGCACATCCGTGAGGTCATTCTGTTCCCGACCATGCGATCATTGGACGACGAGGAGGAAGAATGAATCTGCTGATCAAACTGGCCGTCACCGGAGCCGCGCTCTGGGCGGCGGTCTATATCGTGCCGGGGCTGGATTTCGACGCCGGCTTCTGGGACTTCGTTATCGTGACGGCGATCGTGCTCCTGGCAAATGCCATCGTGAAGCCGATCATCAACATCCTCAGCATCCCGCTGATCATCGTGACTCTGGGGTTGTTCCTGCTGGTCACCAATGCGCTGGCGCTCCAGGTCGCCATCTGGCTCTCGGGTCGGTTCGAGCTGGGTCTCACGTCCACGGGCTTCTGGTGGGCCACTTTCCTCGGCGCCCTCGTGATCAGCGTTGTGCGGACGATCCTGGACAAGATTCTGCCCGACTGAGGCGCTAGTCGCTGACGGCCTCGACCCGGTCGAGGAGGTACCCCCCGAGGGTCTCCAGGATGCGTCGCGGCTCGCTGTCCGGCAACCGGCTCAAGGTCGTCCTTGCGACGTCCAGGCGCGCCCGGGCAGAGTCGAGCGAGCGATCGACAAAGCCCCCATCCCTGACCAGGGCGATGACCTCCTCGACCTCAGCGTCCTCTATTGGGGTCTCGGTCGAGAGCAAGCGACGGATGCGCTCCCCGTCCGGTCCCGCGGCGGCCATGAGCACGGGGGCGGTGTACGTCCCCTCCCGGATGTCGGATCCGGCCGGCTTCCCGATCGTGGCCTCGTCGGCCACCAGGTCGAGGGCGTCATCGGCGATCTGGAACACCATTCCGACCTCCCACGCCCAAGTGGAGAGGTCTTCGATCATGGGCTGAGGCACGTCGGCGGCCATGGCACCCAGCCGGGCCGAGGTCCTGATGAGCGAGGCCGTCTTGCCCCCGATCACCTGCAGGTACTCATCGATGGTGTGGGTGAGGTCGTTCTGCAACTGCAGTTCCCGGGTCTGGCCCTCGACCAGCTCGGCGTAGGTGGAAGCCAGCAGCCGGACGGACTCCTGGCTGAGGTGAGTTGCTGCCACTTCTGACGCCCGGGCCATGAGGAAGTCGCCGGCGAGGATGGCGACGGTGTTGGTCCAGTGGGCGTTCACCGACTCGGCTCCCCTGCGTGTGTCTGCCTGGTCGATGACGTCGTCGTGGTAGAGCGAGCCGACGTGGATCAATTCCACCGCCACTGAGGCCTCGACTGGCCTGCCTTCCTTGACCTCGCCGAACTCCGCAGCCAGCAGGGCGAGCAGCGGCCGGAACCGCTTCCCGCCGGCCAGCAGCAGGTGCTGGGCGATCTTGGTCAGGTAAGGATCGTCGGCGGTCGCCGCCTCGAGGAGCCTCTCCTCGACACGATCCAACTGCTGCCATACCCTCGGTATGGAGACGATGCTTTGGAGGTCCTCCATTGGTGCCGATGGTATCGGAGCCGGAGGCCGTCAGAGCGGCCGGGCTCAGTCACGGGCCGGTGATAGAATTGGTCAGCCAGGCCAAGGAGCAGCGAGTGTTCGAGCGATTCACAGATAGAGCTCGCCGGGTGGTGGTCCTCGCTCAGGAAGAGGCCCGCTACCTGAACCACAACTACATCGGGACCGAGCACATCCTCCTCGGTCTCCTCAACGAGGGCGAGGGCATCGCCGCACATGCTCTCGAGTCCCTCGACATCGACCTGGCATCGGTTCGTGACGAGGTGGTCAAGATCATCGGACAGGGTCAGCAGTCGCCTCCGGGCCACATTCCGTTCACCCCTAGGGCCAAGAAGGTCCTCGAGTTGTCGCTGCGTGAGGCCCTCCAGCTCGGCCACAACTACATCGGAACCGAGCACATCCTCCTCGGCCTCATCCGCGAGGGTGAAGGCGTCGCTGCCCAGGTGCTCCAGCAGCTGGGTGCCGAGCTGCAGAAAGTCCGCCAGACCGTGATCCAACTCCTGTCCGGCCCCTCCAGCTCGGAGGAGCAGCCTCCCAAGGGCAGCGGCGGCGCCCCGTCCCGCGAGGGCGGAGGTGGAGGCTCGACGATCCTCGACCAGTTCGGGCGCAACCTCACCCAGTCCGCCCGCGAGGGCCAGCTCGATCCGGTCATCGGGCGTTCCCGTGAGATCGAGCGGGTCATGCAGATCCTTTCCCGTCGCACCAAGAACAACCCCGTGCTCATCGGCGAGCCCGGCGTCGGCAAGACGGCCATCGTCGAGGGACTCGCCCAGCGCATCGTGGCCAAGGACGTCCCCGAGACGCTCAAGGGGAAGAGTCTTTACACGCTCGACCTCGGCGCCCTGGTGGCGGGCTCCCGCTACCGCGGCGACTTCGAGGAGCGCCTCAAGAAGGTTCTCAAGGAGATCAAGAGCCGGGGCGACATCGTCCTGTTCATCGACGAGATCCACACCCTGGTGGGCGCCGGAGCAGCCGAGGGGGCCATCGACGCCGCATCGATCCTCAAGCCGATGCTGGCCCGGGGCGAGCTGCAGACCGTCGGCGCCACCACGCTCGAGGAGTACCGCAAGTACCTGGAGAAGGACTCGGCACTGGAGCGGCGCTTCCAGCCCGTCCAGGTGGAGGAGCCCTCCCTCTCGGACACCATCGAGATCCTCATGGGCCTCAAGGACCGCTACGAGGCCCACCATTCGGTGCGCTTCACCGACCAGGCGATCGTCTCGGCCGCCAACCTGGCCGACCGCTATCTCGCCGACCGCTTCCTCCCCGACAAGGCGATCGACCTCATCGACGAGGCCGGCAGCCGTATGCGCATCCATCGCACGAGTGATGATCCGGACATCGCCCGCATCGACGAGCGCCTGTC
>CAZGWX010000255.1:0-5731 GCA_964529515.1 uncultured Acidimicrobiaceae bacterium | reverse complement strand
TCTGATGCTCCGGATCGTCCTCCACCATCCCGAGATCCCACCTAACACCGGGAGCGTGATGAGGCTCGCCGCGGTGACGGGTTGTGCGCTCGATCTGATAGAGCCGTTGGGCTTCACCCTCGAGGATGCCAAACTTCGTCGGGCCGGTCTCGACTACAGGGACCGTGCGGTGGTGTCGGTCCACCCCGACCTCGACGCCTGGCGGCGCACGGTGTCACCTCCCCGGGTCTGGGCCTTCACGGTCTCGGGTGACACTGCGCACACCGAGGTGGACTACGCCCCCGGCGACTGTCTTCTCTTCGGGCGGGAGTCGGTCGGGCTCGACCCGGAGGTCTCCGGCGCGCCCTGGGTCACCGGTCGGGTCCGCATCCCGATGCTCCCCGGTTTCCGCTCGCTCAACCTCTCCAACGCTGTCTCGATCGCCGTCTACGAGGCATGGCGCCAAATGGACTTCGGACGCGGTTGAGGCCTGGTCCCCCCGAGCGAAGCGAGGGGGGAAGGTCCCTGTCGGCCGACGGAGGAGGTCGAGAGGTAGGGGGTAGTGGTGCCTTCCCAAGATAGGGCCTCGCGCGCATGGCGTTCCGTATGGAGCGACTGCCCCCTACCTCCCGCCTCGCTAGAGCTCGGCGGCAGGAAACCTTCCCCCACTCCTTGCGTCGTGGGGGACCAAGGCACTCGTCAAGCTTTGCTTGACAGCAATCTGAAGGCGATCGCCTCTGACAGGGTGGCCCTCTCCATGGCCCCGATGTGCTGGCTCTCGTTGGGGGCGTGGATCGACGACTTGGGGTCGCCGCAGCCGGTGACCAGGATCGGCGCCTCGGGATAGAGCTCGGAGAAGGTGGCGATGAACGGGATCGACCCGCCGGCCCCGATGTCGACGGCGTCGGTGCCGAATCCCTCTCGGAACGCCTCTCGCCACGCACTGACCGCATGGTTGTCCAGGGGAAGCGTCGTCGCCTCACCAAGATCTTCGTGCCCGAACGAGATCTCGGCTCCCCACGGCACGTTGGCTTCGAGGTGCGCCTTGAGCTTGTCCAGTGCGTCCCGGGCGCTCTGGCCCGGCGGGATCCGCATACTCACCTTGGCCCGCGCCACCGGCACGAGCTGGTTGATGGCCTCGGCCACGGGTGGCGCATCCAATGCCAGCACCGAGACCGCGGGGCGCGACCACAGCCGGGAGGCGATGGAGCCGCTGCCGATCATCTCCAGGCCGTCGACCGGCTCTGCTTCCTCGCGGAGCTGGCTCTCCAGGTAGTCGATGGCATCGGGCAGGTCCTCGTCGACGAGGCCGGCGATCGCCACCGAGCCGTCGTCGTTGTGAAGCGTGGACAGCAGGCGGGCGAGCGTCATCAGTGCGTCCGGGTAAGTGCCCCCGTACTGCCCCGAGTGCACCGGAGCCGCCAGAGTTCTGACCTCCACATTCACCGCCGCGATCCCTCGCAGGCGGCTGAGCAGGCAGGGGATGTCGACCTGCCACACGCCGCCGTCACCGATCACGATCACGTCCGGGTTGATCATGTGCGAGTACTTCTCGAGGATCTCCGGCAGAGCCTCGGAGCCCGCCTCCTCCTCACCTTCGAAGAAGAGTTGAACTCCGACCGGGAGGGAGTCGCCGTGGGCGGCGATGGCCCCGAGGTGCATCACGATTCCGGACTTGTCGTCCGACGCGCCCCGCCCGTATATCCGGCCATCCCGTTCGAAAGGTTCGAACGGGCCGGTCTCCCAGTCGCCGATCGGCCCGGTCGGCTGAACGTCGTAATGGGCGTAGAGGAGCACCGTCGGCGCACCCTCGGGTCCGGGCTTCTCGGCGAACACCGCGGGATGTCCCGCCGAGGCCTCGAGCAGTTGGGCGTTCTCGAGGCCCATCTCGTCGAGCATGGCGACGATCCGGCTCCCGGCGTCCCTCACTTTCTCCGGGTCGTGGCCGGGGGCGCTCACCGACTCCATCCGGACGAGGTCGTAGAGCATTTCTTTGAGACGGGGCATGTCGGCGGCGACCGCCGCCCTGAGATCGTCGTGCATGATGGGAGCGTACCCATGTGCGATGTCCCCTTCGTTGGGCCATCATGGCCCCTTGGCCCGTTTCCGCATCTTCGGCATCCCCGTCTCGATCCACGCGTCGGTCCTTTTTGTCGTGGTGGTCCTCGGCTGGGCGAGTGGGTTTCAGGAGTTGCCCTCGATGGCCGTCTGGGCGGTGGTGGTGTTTGTCTCCCTGATGGTCCACGAGCTAGGGCACGCCCTGACGGCGCGGTCATACGGCTCGGAAGTGGCGATCGAGCTCAACGGTCTCGGCGGCCTGACCCGGTGGAGCGCTTCCCCGAAGGGCATGACACCTGGCCGGACCGCGCTCGTTTCGGCGGCAGGCTCGGCTTCCGGTTTCCTCCTTGCAGGCGTGGCGTGGGTGGTCAGAGAGATCTGGGGGCCCTTCGGCGGTCTTGCCGGGCTCGGGGTGCCTGTCTTGCTCTACGTCAACATCGTTTGGGGCCTGCTGAACTGGCTGCCTGTCCGTCCACTCGACGGCGGGCACCTATTGCTCGCGTTCCTGGCCCGGGTCGCGCCGCAGCGAGGCGAGGCCATCGCCCGTGGCATCTTCATCGCCACGGCCGGCGTTGCCGTCCTGGTCGCGTTTCGATATCGCATGCTCTTCATCGGCATCTTCGCCGTGTGGGCACTCATGGGGGAGTTCGCCGGGAGCCGGCAAGATTCGGTCGCCATCCCGGAGTTCAGATACGACGACCGTCCCGAGGACGACGCTGGCGACGGGGCGGTCCCCGAGACACTGGCGGACGAAGAGCCCGGGTAGCGTTCCCTCCCGATGGACTTCGCCCACTCACCACGCGTCGAGGAGATGCGGTCCCGGCTCCTCGAGTTCATGGACCAGCACGTGTACCCAGCCGAGCCCGTCTATCGGGAACAGATGGCGGCCGGCGATCCCCACCATCACCCGCAGGTCGTCGAAGACCTCAAGGCCGAGGCCCGGTCGCGGGGCCTCTGGAACCTGTTCCTCCCCGACGCCGAGCTTGGCGCCGGCCTCAGCGTCCTCGAGTACGCGCCGCTTGCAGAGATCACGGGGCGCAGCCCGCTCCTGGCCCCCGAGGCCCTCAACTGCTCGGCCCCTGACACCGGCAACATGGAGGTCCTCCACATGTTCGGGTCTCCCGGGCAGAAGGAGGAGTGGCTCGATCCTCTCCTCGACGGGTCGATCAGGTCGTGCTTCTCGATGACCGAGCCTGACGTCGCATCGTCCGACGCCACCAACATCCGCACGCGCATCGTCGACGACGGCGACCAGTGGGTCGTCACCGGACGGAAGTGGTTCTCTTCGGGGGCGGCGTCTCCACGGTGCAAGGTCTCGATCGTGATGGGGGTGACCGATCCCGACGCCGATCCCCACCACCGGCAGTCGATGGTGTTGGTGCCGATGGACACGCCGGGAGTGACAGTGGAGCGCGACCTGCGCATCTTCGGCTACCTGGATCGGGGCGGCCACCCGCAGATTCATTTCGACGGTGTCCGGGTGCCCAAGGCAAGCCTGTTGGGTGAGCGTGGCGGAGGTTTCGCCATCGCCCAGGCTCGGCTCGGCCCGGGCCGGATCCATCACTGCATGCGCGCGATCGGCATGGCCGAGCGTTGTCTCGACCTCATGGTGCAGCGATCACAGGCGCGCACGGCATTCGGGCGTCCCCTTTCGGATCAGGGTGTCGTCCGCGAATGGATCGCCGACGCCCGAATCATGATTGAGCAGGCCCGCCTTCTCGTTCTCAAGGCGGCCTGGCTCATCGACCGTGACGGGGCCAACGGCGCCCGGGTCGAGATCGCGGCCATCAAGGTGGTAGCTCCCCAGGTGCTCACCACGGTCGCCGACCGTGCGATGCAGCTCTTCGGCGGTGCGGGATTCACCGAGGACTTCCCCCTGGCGGAGATGTACGCCATGGGCCGGTGGCTTCACATTGCCGACGGCCCCGACGAGGTGCACCGGCGATCGGTGGCTCGCGCCGAGCTCGGCAGGTTGGAACCGGGAGCCGTCCCGGATCCGTATCGGTTCTAGGAACGATTCGGCGCCGCCGGGCGTTTAAAGCGTCTCCGGAACAGGAAGAAACTGAGCATGCCACTAGTCGACCTAGTTGTAAGCCCATGGAGGGAAGATGCCGCATGCCTCACCGCGCGCGACGTCAACTTCTTCCCCGATCGGGAGGATTCCGTAGGTGTGTCGCGGGCCAAGGCCGTCTGTGCCACCTGCCCGGTCGCCGCGGAGTGTCTCAGCTGGGCTATCGAGACCAATCAGGTCGACGGCGTCTGGGGCGGCCACACTCCCAAGGAGAGACGGGCGATCCGGCGCAGCTGGCTGATGGAGGTGCAGCGGGCCTCATGAACTTGGTCCCCCAGCCTTCGGCTGGGGGAAGGGGTCCCCGCTGCCGAAGGCAGTGGGGTAGGGGGACGCAGATCCATACGGATCAACCCCGCGTGAGAGGTTTTGCTGTTGGGAGCGACTGCCCCCTACCCCCGGCCTCGTTCCTCGGCCGGCGGTACTTTCCGCCATCGCTTCGCTCTGGGGGACCCACTCAATGGCCTGAGTTGTCTTCGATGTGCTCGATGATCAGGTCCGCCACGTCGATCCCGCTGGCACCTTCGATGCCCTCCAGCCCCGGTGACGAGTTCACCTCGAGGACCATCGGCCCGTCGGCCGAAGGGAGCATGTCGACGCCGGCGATACCGAGCCCCATCGTCTTGGCGGCCCGAACGGCGGTCGCCCGCTCCTTCGGTGTCAGTTTGATCGCCTCGGCGGTGCCGCCGCGATGAAGATTGGAGCGGAAGTCTCCAGGAGCACCGGTTCGCTTCATCGCCGCGACGACCTTGCCGCCAACCACGAAAGCCCGCACGTCCGAACCAGCGGCCTCCTTGACGAACTGCTGGACGAGGATGTTGGCGTTCATCTGACGGAACGCACCGATCACCGACTCGGCGGCCTTGCGGGTCTCGGCGAGGACGACTCCCAGCCCCTGGGTGCCCTC
Organism: uncultured Acidimicrobiaceae bacterium; assembly: GCA_964529515.1. Lineage (GTDB taxonomy): Bacteria > Actinomycetota > Acidimicrobiia > Spongiisociales > ZC4RG35 > ZC4RG35. The sequence continues at coordinate 719 of CAZGWX010000255.1, read as the reverse complement.
GAGGAGCTTCACCACCACCGGCGGCCCACCGACGACTTCGAGCAGCCCGTCGATGTCCTGTGTCGAATGGGCGAAACTCGTGGTGGGCAGGCCGACCCCGGCGCGGGAGAGAAGCTGCATCGATTCCAGCTTGTCCCGGCTGCGACTGATTGCATCCGACGAGTTGGGGGTGTAGACGTCGGCCATCTCGAACTGTCGCACCACCGCCGTCCCGTAGAAGGTGTACGAGGCCCCGATCCGCGGAATGATGGCGTGGGGTCGGACCTCGTCGCCCCGATAGAGGACCTTCGGCCGGCGGGCCTGGATGTCCATGTAGCACCGGAGGTAGTCGACCACCGAGACGTCGTGTCCCCGCCCCTCGGCCGCCTCCTTCAGACGGGCGGTGGAATAGAGGCTCGAGCTCCGGGACAGGATGGCGATCTTCACGCTTCTATTTTGCCGGGTCGTGGGCCTACATAGCTGCGCGCGGGATCGATGACGAACCCCCGAACCGTTCGGCGCCCCAGGAGCATCCGGAAAGTCATCTCGTCCCGGGTGGTGAGATTGACCAGAGCCACTACCGGGACGCCGGAGACGAGGATGGTGGTGCGAATCACCGGTCGCAGCTCCAGACGTCCCCCCGGATTGCGTACCTTGCGCTCCGCCACCACCTCGGCTTCGCAGCGCACCGCCGGCACCCGCTTGCGCTGCCGGGGGTGGAGGTCGAATCTCACCCAGGG
>CAZGWX010000254.1:0-4462 GCA_964529515.1 uncultured Acidimicrobiaceae bacterium | reverse complement strand
GGGGCTGCAATCGACCCGGGCCGCGGTACGGCGTACGTGGTACCCGAACCCCCAGGGGATACGGGGCGCCCCCCGCCCCGTATCCCCCTTCGACGCAGAGCGTCGAACTATTTCGTAGACAACCCCTCCAGGATGCCCTCTGGACCGGTCGGCAGTTCGTCCGCCGGTCGAGCGAATCGTCGCCTCTCCACTGCTCCGGTGAGCTCCCCCGAGGAAGCGAAACTGACGTGGCCGCATGTGTCACACACGGTCCTCTCCAGGCCCGCCACGATCACCGAAATCCTCGAAACGTGGGCACACCGCTCCGGTCGAGCCCGCATCGACTTACGCATGAATGCCTCCCACGCACCCCACGATCATTGCCTTTTCAGCATGAGCGACGTCCTGCGTCCTGTCCATGAGCCTCGCGGCCCAAGATTTCGGAAACCAGGAGCCTTCGTGCGGAGTCGATAACGTTGGAGGTAAATGAAATGAGTCAGACAACGACAGTTCCCAGCTCCTGGCGGGCGCACGACTATCTGGTTGGCATCCTCGGAGGCGGCGGGCTCGGGGCGATCCTCGGGGTCTTCCTGGCCGCCCGCGTGGTCGATAGCGATCTGGTCATCGGAGCCGGTGCCGTGATCGGTGCTCTGGTCGGGATCCTGGTCATGATGCAGACCCGTCGGAACTCAGAGGGGTTCTGGACCGTGACGGTGATCGTCATGTGGATCATCGCGGTGGCCTCGATCGCGTTCCTGGTGCTTCTCTACGACGCCATCCGCAACTTCAGCTGAGCCCGCGTAGGCTCGAGGCGTGAGCCGACCGATTGCCGTCCAGCGATTCGAAGGCTTGGCGCTGCTGGCCATTGCCGTCGTCGCATTCGCCGCCACGGGGTTTTCGTGGTGGTGGTTCGTAGGGCTGCTCCTGGTCCCCGATGTGTCGATGGTCGGTTACCTGGCCAATCCCAGGGCCGGCGCCGCCGTCTACAACGCCGGACATACGCTCGTCGTGCCAGCCGTGCTCGCCATCTGGTGGTCGATCTGGGGACCGGCGGCGTTGGGCATGATGGCCGCTGTCTGGCTCGCCCACATCGGAATGGACCGTGCCGCCGGCTATGGCCTCAAGGAGCCGACCGATTTCACCCACACACATCTGGGCGAGATCGGCCCCTCCCGAAACCGCCGGGCCGCGGGACCTCGACCGGCGCGCCGCTAGCCTCCGGCTCGATCAAAGGAGACGCCGACAATGCCGACCCACGCCGAGCTGCTGGCCCGTCATCGCCAGGTACTGCCGGATTGGATGATCCTCTACTACCGCGAGCCGATCGCCCTTGTCGATGGCGACGGACGGCGGGTCACTGACGCCGAGGGAACCTCCTACCTCGACTTCTTCGGCGGGATCCTGGTCACCATGTCGGGACATCGGATCCCACAGATTTCGGAGGCATTGAAGGCTCAGGCCGACAAGATCCTCCACTCCTCAACCCTGTATCTGATCCAATCCCAGATCGAACTGGCCGAGCGCATCGCCGAATTGAGCGGGATCCCCGACGCCAAGGTCTTTTTCACAAACTCCGGGACCGAGGCCAACGACGCCGCCCTGATGATCGCTACCCAGCTGCGAAAGTCGAATCAGGTCATCGCTTTCCGCGGCAGCTATCACGGCAAGTCGCACTCCACCGTCGCCATCACCGGGCAGAGGGCGTGGTCGTCAACCTCGCTGTCACCGTTCCAGACCATCTATGTCCACGGTGCCTACCGCCTGCGCAGCCCCTTCGGTCATCTGCCCGACGACGACTTCACCCGGGCCTGCGTCCGGGACCTCGAGGACATGCTCTCCATCGCCACCGCGGGGCAGGTGGCAGCCATGATCGCGGAGCCCATCCAGGGTGTGGGCGGTTTCGCCACCCCACCGGACGGGTTCTTCGGGGCCATGAAGGAAGTCACGGACCGCCATGACATCCTCTTCATCTCGGACGAGGTGCAGACGGGTTGGGGCCGGACCGGAGAGAACTTCTGGGGCTACGAGGCACACGGGATCGTTCCCGACATGCTCACCTTCGCCAAGGGGCTCGGCAACGGGATGTCGATTGGTGGGGTGGTCGCATCGGCGGCGGTCATGGACTCCCTCCCCGCCAACTCGATCTCCACTTTTGGCGGCAACCCGATGTCGACCGCGGCCGCCCTGGCCAACCTCGACTATCTGATCGAGAACGACCTGCAGACCAATGCCCTCAAGGTCGGGGCGCGATTGAAGGCCGGGCTCGACGACATCGCCCAGGAGGTCCCCGAAATCGCGGAGGTGCGTGGCAAGGGGCTCATGCTCGGCGTCGAGTTTGTCGACCCATCGACCGGCGCACCGACCGCCTCCCTGGCCGGAGACGTCATGGAGGAGGCGAAGAAGGAGGGGCTGCTCATCGGCAAGGGCGGCCTCTTCGGGAACACCCTGCGCATCGCACCACCCCTCTCCCTCACCGAGGAAGAGGCGGACGAGGGACTGGAGAAATTGCGAGCCGCCATCACTCGAGCGACTTCGCAATAGGAATACCCGGTCCTCGGAGTTGGTTGTCATGTCAACTATTTCCAGAGAAGGTGTGTGACATGGAACTTGGTCTGACTAGCTTCGCCGAGACGATCCCCGCCCCCGGCGGCGAGGCTGAAGGCCACGGCGAGCGACTGCGGCAGGTGGTCGAGGAGATCGTCCTGGCGGAGGAGGTCGGCCTCGACGTGTACGGCCTCGGGGAGCACCACAGGCCTGACTTCGCGTCTTCGGCACCGTCAGTGGTCCTGGCGGCTGCTGCGGGCAAGACCTCGCGGATCCGGCTCTTCCCGGCCGTGTCCATCCTCAGCACGGACGACCCGGTTCGTGTCTTCCAGCAGTACGCCACCCTCGATTTGGTGTCGGGTGGCCGCGCCGAGCTGCTGGTGGGGCGTGGTTCGTTCATCGAGTCCTTTCCCCTCTTCGGCCATCGTCTCGAGGACTACGACGAGCTGTTCGCGGAGAAACTCGACCTCTTGATCAAGATCCGGGACGAGGAGGGGCCGTTCGACTGGACGGGCTCCTTCCGTAGCCCCGTCGTCGGCCAGGGCGTCTATCCCCGACCCGAGCGGCCACTCCCGATCCGGGTAGCCGTCGGCGGGACGCCGGCTTCGGTGGTCCGGGCAGCGAGCAAGGGCCTGGGACTGTCACTGGCGATCATCGGTGGCATGCCCGACCGGTTCCGGGTCTTCACCGACCTCTACCGCAAGACATTGGTCGAGCACGGGCGCGATCCAGCCGACTATCCGATATCGGTGCACGGCCACGGCTTCGTGGCGCCCACCGACGAGGAGGCCGTCGAGGTCTTCTACCCGTCGTACGCCGTGGCGATGACCCGACTCGGTCGTGAGCGTGGCTGGGGTCCGATGACCCGGGAGCAGTTCGAGTTGATGCGTTCGCCTGCGGGCTCCCTCGTGCTGGGAAGCCCCGAGACCGTGGCGGCCAAGATCCTGCGCTGGAAGGAGACCCTCGACATTCAGCGCTTCGAGCTCCATGTCAGCGTCGGGACGATCCCACACCACAAGGTGCTGGGTTCGATCGAGCTGTTGGGCAAAGAGGTGGCGCCGACAGTTCGCGCCGCCTGAGCCCTAATGAGCCATCGAGTCCGCGACGATCCGGCTGATCCGCTCCACGGCGGCGATTCCAGTGGGATGGTCGGGCCATCCTTGGGTGAGGATCGCCACCACATAGCCAGGGCTCGAGCCGGGTTCGTCCACCCAGCCCACCGAGTTGATCACCGCTCCGGCGAAGCCATTCTTCAGGGCGATCGTCCAGCCTGAGGGCACGCCCGCCGACACTCCCCAGGTCTGGGACGGCACGACCGAGGTCATCAGATTGAGGGCGACCGCCCGGTACTCGGGCTGGAGCGGCCCCCACTGTCCCATCAGGACCTGTCGGAGGAGGTTGACCTGGTCGCGGGCCGATGTTGTGGTCAGTCCCCATGAAGACCCGTCGTCGGCATTGACCCGGGTCTGACCGAGCCCGAAGATCTCGCGCTGCTCGCTGAACCACGGTGACCCACCGAAGTGGTTCCACAGGGCACGCACCGGATCGTTGGTCGACTGTGTGATCATCGGCTGGAGCTGGCTCATCTCCCAGTCGGTAACCGCCCGGCCCTCTCCCTGGGCCTCGAGCAGGGTCCCCGCCATCACCATCACTTTGAAAACCGAAGCGGTGCGCTGCCGGTTGCCCGGGTTGAACGAGTAGTCGCACCCGGTGCGCAGGTCATGCACCCAGGCGGTGAGGAGCTTGCCGGGATAGTCGGCGGCGAGCTGAGCGACCACATCGTTGGTGAACATTTGTGGACGGCAGTGCGCGGGGACGGTCGGCTGGGATGGGACGGTGGTGGTCGGGCTCGGTGTGGTGACCGGAGCCGGCGGCGCCGAGGTGGTGGTCGTTGGCGGGGTGGTGGTGGTGGTCGTGACCGGGACGGTGGTCGTGGTGG
>CAZGWX010000253.1:0-4604 GCA_964529515.1 uncultured Acidimicrobiaceae bacterium | reverse complement strand
TCGGCGGTGTTTCCGGCCGACGTCGACCTGTCAGTGGATCCGGCCGGCGAAGTCCTCGCCGACGGGGTGCCCGCCTGGCTGCCGGGACGGAAGCGTTTGCCGGTCGCCTGGTATGTGCCCGGCATGGTCGGCTACCTTTCCGTGCTCGCCAGAGAGGAAAGCGGATGGACATCAAGCCCCTGATCACGGCTGAGGAGATCGAGGCCAAGCTGGCCGAGATGGGCCAGCAGATCACCAAGGACTACGCGGGCAAAGACCTGCTCTTGGTCGGGGTGCTGCGCGGAGCCTTCATGGTGATGGCCGACCTCGCCCGCCATATAGACCTGCCCTGTGAGTTCGACTTCATGGCAGTGTCGTCTTACGGCGCTTCCACTCAGACGTCAGGTGTGGTCCGGATCCTCAAGGACCTCGATGAGGAGATCGCGGGGCGGGACGTCCTCGTGGTCGAGGACATCATCGATTCGGGTCTGACCCTGAACTACCTGGTGAAGAGTCTCCGGGTCCGCAAGCCGGCTTCCCTGGAGATCGCTTCCCTGCTGCTCAAGGAGGGCATCCAGCGGGTGCCGATCGACGTCAAGTACGTGGCCTTCCCCATCGGACCGGAGTTCGTGGTCGGCTACGGCCTCGACTACGCGGGAAAATATCGCAACCTTCCCTACGTGGGGGTGATGGGCGACGTGCCCTGATGAGGGGTTCTGTTAGAGGCCTCGCCGACGTACCATGACGGCACCCATTCCCCCGAGGACTTCTTGAACCGCACCGTCCGCACCCTCATCGTCTACGGGATGTCGATCATCTTGGTTGCCATCCTTGCCCAGTGGTGGATGGACCAGGTGGCCGGCCCTACCGAAGTGCCGATCTCCGAGTTCGTCGCCAACATCGAGGATGGCCAATACGAAGAGGTGACCCTCGGCCGCAACACGCAGCAGGCTCGGGCTCGACTCGTCGACACCGAGGTGCCCGAAGGGTCCTACGACCACGTCGCCAACTACGTGGAGGGCTTCGAGGCGCAGCTGACCGAGATCCTCGATCGCAACCGGGTTGCCTGGTCCACTGACCCGGAACCTCCCGGGTTCTGGGCGCTGCTCATCAACTTCCTGCCGTGGCTGTTCCTCCTCGGCTTCATGGTGTTCATCTTCATGCAGATGCAGGGCGGGGGTAACCGCGTCATGCAGTTCGGCAAGTCGCGGGCCAAGCTCGTCGGCAAGGAACAGCCCAAGATCACGTTTGACGACGTCGCCGGGCTCCTCGAGGCGAAAGAGGAGCTCACTGAGATCAAGGATTTCCTCGCCAATCCCGACCGCTACCGCCAGATGGGCGCCAAGATCCCCAAGGGGGTCCTCCTCTTCGGCCCTCCCGGCACCGGGAAGACCCTCCTGGCTCGTGCTGTCGCAGGCGAGGCCGGGGTCCCCTTCATGTCAATCTCCGGGTCCGACTTCGTCGAGATGTTCGTGGGCGTCGGTGCCGCCCGGGTTCGTGATCTCTTCGAGCAGGCCAAGCAGAGCGCTCCGGCCATCGTCTTCATCGACGAGATCGATGCGGTTGGACGCCATCGCGGAGCCGGCCTCGGTGGCGGGCACGACGAGAGAGAGCAGACGCTCAACCAGCTCCTCGTCGAGCTCGACGGCTTCGAGGGCAACTCCGGCGTCATCGTCATGGCGGCCACCAACCGTCCCGACATCCTCGACCCGGCGCTCCTGCGCCCCGGCCGTTTCGACCGCCAGATCGTTGTGGACGCCCCTGACATCGACGGTCGTGAGGCGATCCTCGGTGTTCACGCCAAAGGCAAGCCACTCGCCGACGAGGTCGACCTGAAGGTGTTGGCCCGCCGCACCCCCGGCTTCACCGGAGCCGATCTCGCCAACCTCATCAACGAGTCCGCCCTTCTCGCCGCCCGCCGGCGCAAGAAGGAGATCACGATGTCCGAGATGGAAGAAGCGATCGACCGGGTGATCGCCGGCCCCGAACGCAAGAACCGCCTCATGACCGAGGACGAACGCAAGGTCATCGCCTATCACGAGACCGGTCACGCCCTGGTCGGGTTCGCACTCCCCAAATCCGACCCCGTTCACAAGGTGACCATCGTCGCCCGCGGGCGCTCTCTCGGGCACACACTCGCCCTGCCCGACCACGACAAGTACCTGGCTCGCCGGAGTGAGCTCGTCGACCAGCTCGCCATGTTGTTGGGTGGCCGAACCGCGGAGGAGCTGATCTTCGCCGACCCCACTACCGGCGCCGCCAACGACATCGAGAAGGCCACCGCCATCGCCCGCCGCATGGTCATGGAGTACGGGATGAGCGACGAGCTGGGCCCCATGCAGTACGGACGCCCCGGCGGAGAGGTGTTCCTGGGCAGGGACTACGGCCGTCAGCAGGATTACTCCGACCAGGTGGCGGCTTTCATCGACGCCGAGGTGCGGAAGATGATCAATGCTGCCCACGAGGAGGCCCGGGCGATCATCGAGTACCACAAGGACGCCATGGATCGAATGGTTGCGGAGCTCCTTGAGCACGAGAGTGTCGATCGGACTCGCGTCGACGAGATCTTCCATGACGTGCCCAAGTGGGAGCACACCACTGATGGCACCCTCCGTATCCGTTACCCGGACAACCCGGTCTTTCCCCACGAGCGGGAAGAAGAGGATGTGGCGGCTGCCGTTGAGACCGAGGAGACCACACCGGTCAGCGAGTCGCTGAAGCCGGCCAAGAAGGTCCCTGGTCGTCCCCGCCCCGCGGAGGCCTAGCCCATTGGAGTCTCGCCCACTTGTGGGGGAGTACCGGCGCAGCCGGGGAGGGGGTCGGTACTCAAGACATGTCCGCTCCGACGCGGGTAAGGCGCGTCGGAGGCTTCGCAGGGCCTCACCGACCCCCTACCCCCGGCCTCCTTCGTCGGCCGGCGGTACCTTCCCCCATTCGCTGCGCTCTGGGGGACAAACGCGCCCCATCTCCGCTCTGTGCTCAAGAGTTCGGAATGGCCCGATCGGGCCGAGGGGGCGCCCCGCAGGGCTATTCGATTCGGTTGATCGTCAGGTCGCCAGAGACCGACTTCGCCTTCAGGCGCATCTCGCGCTTCTTCTCGGGCGGTGGGTCCTTCTTCGGGGGCCAGATCACCCGCCCGGAGAGACTCGAGGCGTCGACATCCACCTTCGTGCCGGTCTCGAGACCGATCTCGAAGTTTCCTGACATCGACTTGAGGGAGACATCGGAACCGACGTAGCGGCCGATGGTGACCCGGCCCGAGGCGGTGTTCACTTCCACGAACGCGTCGCTCGAACCGATGTGGACGTCGCCTGATGCGGTGGAGACCTCGACGGTGCCGCTGGCCTCACCGAGGTTGATGTCCCCGGAGGCGGACTTTCCCTTGAACACCTCGTCGACCTTCTCGATGCGGATGTTGCCGCTGGCGGTTTTGACCGAGGCGCGGACGGTCTGGCGGATGCGGACGTCGCCCGCTGCGGAGTCCACCTCGATCCGTTCGAATCGGGTCTTGGCGTCGACGTCGGCGGACGCGGTGCGGATGAGGGCGCGTCCACTCGGTGGCATGGTGATCGTGACCTCGGCGGGAGAGGAGAACAGCCATCGGGCCTCCCGGTCGGTGTGGGCCTCGATGACGTCCCCCCGTTGACCAACCCGGAATTCTTTGTCGTTGGTGTCGACGATGACTTCGACTCTTCCGGGCTCGCCCTCGAGGACTTCGACCCGTCCACTGTGGATGCGGACGTCGATTTCAGGGTGGTCCCCAACGGTGAAGGTCTTGCTGATCACAGGTCGATCGTGGTCCGGACGGAGGTTTTGCCGGCCACCTTGGCGGTGCGGGCCTGGGCCTTGAGTGCGTCCACGACGAAGGCGTTCACCGACTCGCCGGTGGACTGGGCGGCTTGGGAGATGAGGTCTTTGAGATTGGAGGGGAGACGAAGCGTGATACGGGTCTCCATGGTGTCGTCATCGTCGTTGTCGGTGACGGCGTGGCTGGCATCGGAGGTAACGACGAGTTCAGGGTCGCCGTCGACGATCTTGACGTCGACCTTCTGGCCGGAGAGCTGGCTGGACACTTCGGTGGCAGCCATGCAGAGAACGTCAAAAAAGGTCTGGCGAATCGCAGGCTGCAGGGCCGCCATGAGCTGGGTACCGAGTTCGGTTGCCTCAGGTCCGGCGACCCGCAGCTGCGTTTCGACTGCGGTCTCGAGACCGATCAGAGCCTGTTCGAGCTGCATCAGCCCCTCCGGCTCCGGATCTCTTGGTCAAGGATCTCTCTGATCGATTCGAGACTGCTCGGGATCGAGAGCATCAGGCTTTCGGCCATCATTATGGTGTCCTTCTGTCGGATCTGGCATCACGGTGATGTCAAGATGATGTCATCATACGCGTCACTCTGACATCTGTCAAGTCTATTTCGTAGATTTCTCCCCCACTTGTGGGGAGTGGCCCGGAGGGCCGAGGGGGTCGGTTCCCAAGTCATGTCCGGTCCAACGAGTCGGAGCTTTCGCAGGGTGGAACCGACCCCCTAACCCCAATCGGGTCCCATCCCCCAACAGACGATGGGGGACAAATCCTGGAGGTAACCTCGGCGCATTTCCATCGACCTGCCCCGAATCGAGAACGCC
>CAZGWX010000252.1:0-8439 GCA_964529515.1 uncultured Acidimicrobiaceae bacterium | reverse complement strand
CGAAAACGCCGGATCGCGTCCGGGTCGGGCACCAGCCCGCAGGACGTGAACCGGTTGCTGAAGCAGCACACCGAGGCACAGAGAATGATGAAGACGTTGGCCGGGGGAAAGGGCATGCCCGACTTGGGCGCCCTGGTCGGCGGTCGACGTACGAAGAGGTGAATTGATGGCTGTCAGGATGAGGCTGATACGGATGGGCAAGAAGAAGCAGCCCATGTATCGCATCGTTGTCATGGACGGGCGCCGCCAGCGCGACTCCCGTTACATCGAGCAGATCGGGCGGTACGAACCGCTCGCCAATCCGTCCGTGATCGAAGTGGACAACGAGAAGGCAGCCGCCTGGCTCGCCAAGGGCGCCAAGCCGTCCGAGCGGGTCGAGAAGCTCCTCAACATCTCGGGGGCGATGACCACGATGAAGGTCCGCACCGGTCAGGTCCACGTCGTCGGGGTGGAGAAGGCTGCAGCTCCGGCCGCGCCTGCTGTCGAAGAACAGCCCGCCGCCGAGACCGCTGAAGAGGCCGCCGAGACTGTCGGAGAGACCGCCGAGCCCGCTGCCGAAGAGGCTCCGGTCGGAGAAGCCGAGCCGGTCACCGAAGCCGAACCGGTCACCGACGTCGCATCCGAGGAGGAGTGATGGCACAGGGTGAGATCACCGAGCGCGTCGTCACCTACGTGGTGAAGAGCATCGTCGACGACCCCGACTCGGTCGAGGTCGAGATGGTCGAGCAGGGCCCCAACGAGGTCGTCGCCGAAGTCCGCACTGCCAAGGGCGACCTGGGCCGTGTCATCGGGCGACGGGGGCGGGTCGCCAAGGCGATTCGCGCCGCTGCTGCCGCTGCCGGCGAAGAAGAAGGAATTACCGCCGGCGTTGAGTTCGTCGACTGATCCCGTCCGGGTCGCCCGTCTGGGCCGCCCTCACGGTCTCGACGGCTTTCTCGGTCTCTACGTGGACGAGGCTGACCTTGTCCACTTCGAGATCGGCTCCAAGGTCGACGTCGCAGATTCCACACTCACGGTCCGGGCGTTGCGCCGTGCCGACAAGGGCTGGCAGGTGGCGTTCGAGGGAATCAATGACCGTCCTTCGGCCGAGTCGATCCGCAACCACGACGTGCTCGTGGCCGCACCCCGGGAACTCGACGAAGGCGAGTTCTGGCCCGAAGACCTCATTGGTCTGGAGGTGCGCCCCATCGGCGGGGTGGTCACGGGTGTGGAGCACGGTCCGGCCCAGTCCCGTCTCGTCATTGATAAGGACGGTTCGACCTTTGAGGTTCCCTTCGTAGAGGCGCTCGTACCGGTCGTCGACCTTGAGGCCGGGTACCTGGAGATCGTGGTCATCGAGGGGATCCTCCCGGATCAGTCCCTCGAGTAGACCCGTACCCCGTCGGTCCCGATGTGCATGAAGGTAGGGGTCGTCGTGCCCGGTGTCACACCCAGTCGCGCTGGTGTTCCCGGGTCGGAGACGGTGAACGGGTTCATCATCGGTTCGAGCAGCAGCAGCTCTCCCGTTGGCGAGATCTGGGCATACCCGGCGAGCTGAAGCGACTCGTCCGCCTCCGGGAACCCGAGGATGAACATGTGGAGGTTTCCCTCGTGGTCGCTCGCCACCTCGATGGTCAGGTGGGCCTTGCCCCCGATCTCGTCGGCGACGAACCCGAGTTCGGCGGTGGTTGCTGAATCGGGCATCTCGATTCGAACAGTGCTTGGGCTCACCGAGACCGCGAAACGGCTCCCGTCTCGAGCCGTCATGAAATTGGTGGACTCGGCCGTCTCGGCGAGAGGGTCGACCGCCCAGAGCCCTGAGGTTTCGAAGTCCATGGCATAGACGATTTCGCCATCGTCGGCACGTGGGACCGCCGCCACCGGCACCTCGAACCCGCCGAGGACTCCGTCTCGATACCGGATGAAGTGGGTGCCGCCCCCGGTGAGGCGGGCAGCGAGAACCGTGCCGTCGGCCATGACCCTGGGGAACGACCATTGGAAGTACTGGCCGTTGACCAGCATCTCCGTCGGGACGGGGACTTCGCCGATGTAGTCGCCCATGGCGTCGAAGTGGGCGAGTCGGAAGTTGGCGACGTCGAGGAACCACCACGACCCGTCCGGGGCCTGCGCGCCGTACTCCGGTCCCCAGTAGATGCCTTCGCCATCCCCGCCGAGCGAGGTGCCCAGGGTGTCGGGGCTCTCGCCGTAGGGGATGAAGAACAGCTCGTTCCAGCCCACCGGCATGGCCTCGGTGGCAAGCGGGAGGACGAGCTGGCCGGGCAACGTGGTTGTGGTCGTCGCGGGCGGCGTGGTGGTGGTCGTTGACACCGGCTCGGTCGTCGTTGTCGTCGTGGGAGGCTCGATCGTGGTCGTCGTCGTGGTGGTTGCAGTGCCCGAGCACGCGGTGACCAGGACGATCAGCGGGACGATGCGGCGCAGTCTCATGACGCGGGCACAGTACGACGGCTGGAAGGGATAGTGCGTTCACGATCGCTACCTTCCTGAGTAATGACTTCCAGGAGGAACCGATGCCAGACGCAGTGATCGTGGCCGCGGCCCGAACCCCCATCGGCCGGGCCTACAAGGGTTCGCTGATCGACATCCGCGCCGACGATCTGGCCGCCTTGGCCATCGACGCCGTGATGACGAAGGTCCCGGAGGTGGACCGGTCGTCGGTGGTCGACGTGATGATCGGCTGTGCCATGACCCACCACGAGCAGGGGTACAACCTCGCTCGGCCGGCCTCGCTCCTGGCCGGCATGCCCGACACGGTCCCCGCCACCACCGTCAACCGGTTCTGTGCCTCTTCGCTGCAGACGATCCGGATGGCATATCACGCCATTCACACGGGCGAGGGCGACACTTTCGTCGCCGGTGGCGTTGAGTCCACGACCCGCAGTTACGGAACGGCCATCGACTCCGAGGACCTCAACCCGCGCTTCACCGATGAGAGCCGCGACGACTACATCAGCAACGTCTACATCCCGATGGGCGTCACGGCCGAGAACGTCGCTGAGCGTTACGGGATCACTCGTGAGCGTCAGGACGAGTTCGCCAAGCGCTCCCAGGACAACGCCGTCGAGGCCCAGAAGAACGGGTTCTTCGACCGTGAGATTACGCCAGTGGTCCTGGCCGATGGCCGCACGATCACTGCAGATGACGGTCCCCGTCCCAACACCACCCTCGAGCGTCTTGCCGAGTTGGAACCCGTCTTCAAGCCGGGCGGCACAGTGACGGCCGGGAATTCCTGCCCGTTGAACGACGGGGCGGCGGCTGTGGTAGTCATGTCCGACACCCGGGCCGCCGAGCTCGGTCTCGAGCCACTGGCGCGGATCATCGCCTCGTCTGTGGCGGGGGTGGCGCCCGAGTACATGGGCATCGGCCCGGTGCCGGCGGTGCGCAAGGTCCTCGATCAGGCCGGGATGAGCCTCTCCGACATTGACGTCATCGAAATGAACGAGGCTTTCGCCGCGCAGGTGCTGGCCAGCGTCGACCAACTCGGCATCAACATCGACAAGCTCAACCCCCACGGTGGAGCCATCGCCCTGGGTCATCCGTTCGGGATGACCGGTGCCCGCATCATGAGCACGCTGCTCAACGATCTGCAGACCCTGGACGGGACCTACGGTCTGGAGACCATGTGCGTGGGCGGCGGCCAGGGGATGGCGATGATCGTCGAACGCCTGTAAGCACACCGTTTCCACACTCTCCTCTCTGCTCGCGAGCATTTCGTGTCGCCCAGCGCCACCGGTTGCTCGCGAGCAGCAGGAAGTGGGCCTGGTGGCTGCGTACCCTGACATCGTGAAGGTCAGGGTTGTCACCATGTTCCCCGAGTGGTTCTCGGGACCGCTCGGTGTGTCCATCGTGGGGAGGGCCATCGAGGACGGCGCACTTGATGTCGAACTGATCGACTTGCGGCCACACGGCCTCGGCCGGCACCAGCAACTCGACGACGCACCATTCGGTGGCGGACCGGGCATGGTGATGCGAATCGAGCCCCTCGCCGCGGTCCTCGAGCCGCTTGAAGGCACCCACCGCGTCCTCTTCAGCCCCTCCGGTACCCCGATGACACAGGCCACTCTCGACCGCTGGGCTGACCTCCCCAAAGTCACTTTCGTGTGTGGCCGTTACGAGGGTGTCGATCAGCGGGTGATCGACAACTTCATCGAAGAGGAGGTGAGTCTGGGCGACTACGTGCTGGCCGGTGGCGAGGCTGCGGCTGCCGCGGCGATCGAAGGCATCGCCCGGCTCCTCCCTGGTGTCGTGGGCAACCCCCAGTCGACGGAGTCGGAGTCCTTCCGGGACGGTCTCCTCGAAGAACCCGTGTACACGAGACCCGCCGAGTTCGGCGAATGGGCAGTCCCCGAGGTGTTGTTGAGCGGTGACCACGCCCGGATCGAGGCCTGGCGCGCCGAGCAGAGACTCGCCCGGACCAAGCAGCGTCGCCCGGACCTGCTGTCGGATCGCTTGCCCGACGAGACCTGATAGAATCTCGCCTTCGGGCCGATCGTCCTTGCCCCGAGGAGTCCTCATGAATGAACTTCAGGCTGTCGAGAGCGCGCACGTCCGGGAAGACGTACCCGCCTTCCGCGCCGGCGACACCGTCAAGGTGCACGTACGAGTCGTCGAGGGCGGCCGCGAGCGAGTGCAGATGTTCGAAGGTGTTGTCATCGCCCGCAACGGCGAAGGCGCCCGGGCCAGCTTCACCGTCCGCAAGATCAGCTTCGGCGTCGGTGTCGAGCGTGTCTTCCCGGTCCACGCACCGATCATCGCCAAGATCGAAGTCGTGCGTAAGGGTGACGTCCGCCGCTCCAAGCTGTACTACCTGCGCGATCGGGCGGGCAAGTCCGCCCGGATCAAGGAGCTGAGGGACTGAACCCCGAACCTTTCGGCCGGCACCTCGCCCCCGACGGCTCCGGGCAGTTGCCTCCCACGCCGGATGACGTGAAGCTCCTCGCCGGAGAGCCCAAAGAGGAGCCCAAGAAACGCTCCTTCTGGCGCGAGCTTCCCGGTCTCCTGCTCACGGCGCTCGTCATCGCGGTCGTCATCAAGACCTTCCTGATCCAGCCCTTCTATATCCCGTCGGAATCGATGCTTCCGACGATCCACATCAACGATCGGGTGATGGTCAACAAGCTGTCCGCCCGGTTCGGCGAGCCCCAGCGTTTCGATGTGGTGGTGTTCACCGACCCGGCAGCGCCTGAGCGCGAGGAGTCGTTCCTTCAGGCCGTTCGTCGGTCGGTCCTCGAGGCCGTCGGGGTCAGCGTCCGCGAGGAAGACCTGATCAAGCGCGTGATCGGCCTTCCCGGTGAGACGATCACCGTCGAAGCGGGCCGCGTGCATGTCAACGGCGTCCCGATCGACGAGCCGTATCTCCCCGAGGGTGTCCACATGGCGGACTTCGGGCCGGTCACGCTCGCCGCCGACGAGATATTCCTCATGGGCGACAACCGTGAGTTCAGCATGGACTCGCGGGCCTTCGGCCCCATCCAGGTCGACCACATCATCGGTGAGGCCGTCTTCATCATCTGGCCTCCGGGCCGCGTCGGCGGTCTCTGAAAGCACCACCGAATCCGGGCCCGATAAGAATCGGCCCGGGCATATGATCGCCAAAGTCCCACCGGCGGAGGATCGAGGAGTCATGGAAGAAGATCTGGAGCGCTACGAGTCCGAGGTGGAGCTGAAGCTCTACAAGGAGTATCACGACGTGCTTCCCATGTTCAAGTACGTGGTGGAGACCGAGCGCCGGTTCTATCTAGCCAACCAAGTCGATATCGAAGTCAAGGAGTCGAACGGGTCCATGTACTTCGAGGTGCTGATGAAGGATGCTTGGGTATGGGACATGTTCCGCCCCGCCCGCTTCCTCACCCAGGTGCAGGTGCTGACCTTCCGCGACGTCAACATCGAACTGCTCGAACAGGCGGGCCTCCAGATCTGAGTCGTCGCCGGGTTGGGGACCTCGGCGAGACCATCGCACGCTGGTACATCGGTACCCACGGCCTGGCAGTCGTCGCCACCAACGTCATGGTCGGCCGCGGCGAGATCGACATCCTGGCCCGGGACAGAGGGATTCTCGTTGCCATCGAGGTGCGCACCCGCGTGGGTGGTGGCGACCCCGCCGATGCGGCCAATCCCGCAAAACGTGTCCGGGCCGAGCGGCTGGGACGCGCCGCAGGGGCGAGTCGGTCCGATGTGATCGGAATCGCCATCGACACGGACGGCTTCGAGCTGCACTGGGTTCCGGAGGCTTCCTGATCGGGGGCGCCTCGTCGTAATCTGGTCTGATGTCCACTCCGGCCATCAAGGTGGCCAACCTCCACAAGTCTTATGGGCGCACCCACGCCCTGGCCGGACTCGACTTCGAGATACCGGCAGGGAGGGTGACCGGCTTCCTTGGCCCTAACGGCGCCGGCAAGACCACGAGCTTTCGGGCTCTGCTCGGGCTGACCCGTGCCGACTCGGGCGACATGGAGATCCTCGGAATTCCCAGCCCGTCCGGCCTGCGAAAGATCACGAAACGCGTCGGGGTCATCATCGAAGAGCCCGGTCTGATCCGGGCGCTCACGGGGCGGGTCAACCTTCGTGTCGCCGCCGATACTCTCGGGTTCGGCCACGAGCGCATCCCCGAGCTTCTGGAGTTCGTCGGCATGACCGCCGACGCCGACCGACGGGTCAACGAGTACTCGAAGGGAATGCGTCAGCGGCTGGCCCTCGCCGCGGCGATGGTGGGAGATCCTGAGCTGCTTCTCCTCGACGAACCCCTCGACGGCCTCGATCCGGCCGGACAGCACGTCTTCAAAGCGCGCCTCCGCGGACTCGCCGACGATGGCCGCACTGTGGTGGTCTCGAGTCACAACCTGAGCGATGTCGAGTCGCTGGCGAACCATGTCGTGGTCATCGACCAGGGACGCCTGGTCACCCAGGGCCCACTCGCCGACATGCTCAACGGAGGCGGGGTCAGGGTCGAAGTCGGACGCATCGACGAGGCCGAGGCATTGCTGACCGCGGCCGGGATGTCGGTGCGGCGCGGCGAGGGCGCGCTGCTGGTCGACACCGAGGACAGCGAGCCGGTGGTGAGAGCCCTGGCTGAGGGAGGGATCTACCCCACGGCAGTCGGTCCCGCCCGCACCACCCTCGAACAGGTCTTCCTCGGGCTGACGGGGGGTGGATCGTGAGCCTCCTCCACGCTGAGTACCTGAAGCTGGGGCGCCGCAAGCTCTATCCCGCAATGGTGGCGGTGCTCGCCGTGTTCACGCTGCTGGCGGCGTTCTTCACCCTGCTGTTCGAACAGCTCTTCCCCGAAATGGCCGACGGCCTGCAAACCGTGGCCAAGCCGGAGGCGTTCGAGTTCGGTATCACTCAGGTCGCCTCACAGGCTTGGTTCCCCATGCTGCTGGCCGCGGTTGCCATGGGCTCGGAGCTGGGAGGCACTGTGTGGGCCACCTCGCAGACGAGGGAGTCGTCCGTCGTCAGGCATGTCGCCGCCAGACTCACCGCATACATCGCCGCCAGCTGGCTGGGTTTCGTGATCTGTGTCGGTGTCTGGGCGCTGTTCACCCACTTCTTCGCCGAAGGCTCGGGAGGTCCTGAGCCGACGGTGTGGTTCAACCAGTTCTGGAAGCTGGGGGTGGTGGCGGCGGCGTGGTCAGCTCTGGGACTTGGCGCGGTGGCGATGCTCCGGTCGGTCGGCCCCGCCATCGGTGCCGTCCTCGCCTTTTACTTCCTCGAGTCGCTGATCTCGCTGTGGGATCCCTATGAGGCAATCTCGGCCACTGCGGCCAGCCTGTCCATTTTCGGCGTCGAGATCCCCGAGGGATTCGAGGACTTCGTACCCGGCGGTTCGATGACGGTGGCTCACGCCTCGCTCGTGTTGCTGGGCTGGGCTGCGGTCGGGTTCCTCCTCACCTGGTGGGGCCTGCGTCGGAAGGACGCCTGATGGCCGAGCCGGCGCCTGAGGGACCCTTCTCCGGGGTCGTAGGGGGCCTGGGGCTCCTCGCGGGGCTCCTCGGAGGCGGCATCGGAGTCGGAGTCGCCATCGCCGTCACTGCGGGGGGCGGTACCGAAGGCGCGATCTTCATCGGGATCTTCACCCTTCCGATCGCGCTCGGCGCGGGGATCTCCGCCTGGCGCGCCGTCCTCGGTGCATGGCTGATCGGGGGGCTGGGCCGGTCGGCTTTGCGCTCGCGTGGCGACGAGGTCCGCTTCAGGGAGGAGACGCAGCGCTCGTTCGCCGCGATCCGCGAGGCCGGTGTCGCGGCGCTGCCGGGGACCTGGGTTTTCATTCCGGCGGCAATCGCGGTCGGCCTGATCGCTGCGTTGTTGATGTGGTTCGCAGCCACCGACAGCGGGCTTCTCGCCGGGGTGCTCCTCCTCGTCGCTACGGCCGCGTACGGTGTTTTGTTGCGCCGCCTCGCCCGCTCGGGGCGACTGCTCTTCCCCGAGTAGCTGGGACGGCCGTCA
>CAZGWX010000251.1:0-4025 GCA_964529515.1 uncultured Acidimicrobiaceae bacterium | reverse complement strand
CCGAACGCCTCCATCTGCGAGCTTGAGAACTGGTTGACCGTGAATGAGTCCATGACCACCGCCGGATCGTCACCGGGCAATGAGTCGAGGACTCCGGGAAGCGACTCGACGGCGTCGCCTGCCACCATCTCGATCGGTACCTCCTGAACCAGGTCGAGCGCCGTCCGCAGCCTCTGCAGGCGTGCCGTGGCCTCAGGCCAGACAAGGGCTTCGAGCCAAGCCCTGTCGTCGGGATCGCCCGGATCCACCGGTTGCAGATCGAGACCCACCCGCGTGCCCACCGAGATGTCCCTCGGGACTGGATCGATGCCCCTCGATTCGCAATCGAGCAGAAGCGGCGACTGCCCCCACTCGACGGTGCCCCACCGGTAGCGATACCGGTCGAGCACCAGGTTGAGGCCTGCGCTCGCCCCGACATCTATCAGGTGGAATCGGTCGTGCGGGCCAGCCCAGACACCAGGCAACAGCGCGGCCGCACGCCCACTCTCGTTGGTCTGCGTGTAGCGGGTCACGCCGATGTGACCGATCTCCTCCTCGTGGTCGAGGACCACACGCCGGAAGTGGCGAAGCGCTCCGTCGGGAGGAAGTGGGTCGGTGACGAGGCTGGCGTAGTGGGCGGCAAGCGGGTCGCCGGGCTCACGAGCGAGGATGAGTTGGACGGCGGCGAACAGGATGTTTAGGGCCGGGGTGTGGTCGATGCGATTGAGCACGCGCATGAGGTCGGCGTCGACCGCGATCTCGCGGCTGAGGTGGAAGTAGAGGGGCGAGTCAAGCGCGTGCTCACTCCAGGTGAGAACCGACTCGGGCGTCCACTTCACGGCGTGGCGCGACGGTAGGCGGTCGCGAGTGCGTCGGCGTACTCGTTCCAGCGATAGCCGGAGTGAGCCGCAATCCACCTGATGTTGGCGCCCGGCCGCTCCCGGGACAGCCGGTACGCCTCCTGGACCAACTCGAGGTTGGCGATCGGCCCGGTCTTCCGCCGCCATCCCCGCTGTTCCCAGCCGGCCGCCCATTTGGTGAGAGTGTCCACCACGAGGCGCGAGTCGGTGTAGACGTCGATGTGCTGGTCCGGCGCGATCATTCGCAGGCCGGCAACCATGGCGGTCAGCTCCATCTTGTTGTTGGTGGTGTGGGCCTCCTGGCCCCTATCTTCGGCCGTCACCTCGTCATCGACGACCATGACGGCGCCCCACCCCCCGGGTCCGGGGTTGCCTTCGGCGGCGCCGTCGGTGAATACCCCCGTAGTGGGGCCTTCGGTGAACCGTTCCAGGACCTCGGCGATCGAGAGGTCGCGCGAACGGCTCGCCGAGTCGCCGCGTCTGGCCAAGGGAGCCTCCTTGCGGGCAGGGGGCCGTGCATCACGGCAGTTCATGCATTTGGGGGGCACCCAGCCGGGGTAGCGATCCAGCACTTCCTGGCGGACATCGAACTTCGCCCCGCAGTTCTCACAGGTGAACATCGGTCAGTCGGTCTCGAGGTGGGTGGCCACAGCAAAGTCCAGGATCGTTGGACCCTCCGGAAGCATGGCTATGTGGCTCACCGATGTGTTCTGCGGGGTGAACAGCGATTCGGAGTACGCGTCATCGGTGTCGGTGAGCGACGAGATGTACGACCTGATCGCACCCCCATGGGCCACGACCAAGGTCGGCTCACCCGAGGCCGGCTCGAGACCGGCGATGGTGTTGGACACCCGTGCTGTCAGTTCGCCCCAGGACTCGCCGGTGACGCCGCGGCGAAGGTCCACGCCATTCCGGTAAATCGTGTCCATCGCGTCGGACCATTGTTCGAGGATCTCTTCGGAGGTCAGGCCCTCCCACTCGCCCATGTGCATCTCCTTGAGACCGTCGACCTGGACGATCCCGTTGCGGGCGACGTGCTCGGCTGTCGCCATGGCCCGTTGGAGAGGCGAGGCATACACCCTCTCGGCCTTGCCGTACCACCTGCCCAAGAGTTCGGCCTGGCGCATGCCTTCCTCGTCGAGGCTCCAGTCGCCATGGCCCTGCCAGCGCTGTTCGGTGTTGGCCCGGGTTCGGCCGTGGCGGATCAGGGCGAAGACGGGGACCCCCTCGCCGAGATAGTGCTCGACGCTGCGGCTCCGGGGTCCTAGGTGGCCGGTGTCGTTGAAAGAGGCGAGGCGTGTGCGGTCCCACTGAAAGACCAGACGAGTCAAGGACGTGTTGGAGGCGATGGGGTGGACGCGGCGTCGACGGCCGGGCAGGTGTCTCTCGATGATGGGCTGGAGAAACCCGCCGTGGGTCACGACGACGGCCCGCTGGCCGTCGGAGAGTCGATCGAGGACTTTCTGCATGGCTGCGTAGGCGCGGGTTGCCACCTGGTTGAGGCTCTCGCCGGTTCCGCCAAGCGGCATGTCCCAGTCCCGGAACGCGGCCTCGAGCTCGTCCCGGTGGTCGTGCTCGGTCTCCTCGAAGCTGAGTCCCTCCCAGCGGCCGACGTCCATCTCGATGAAGTCCCCGTCGACCACGACCTCGCTCCTGACGGCGCCCGCGGTGCGGCGGGTGCGTTCCAAGGGCGAGCTGATCACGAGGTCGATATCCCACCCGGCCATCCTCTTGGCCAGGGCCTCGAGGCTGGACTCGCCACGCTCGCTGAGAGGCCCGTCGGTGACACCGTGCCAGAGCCCGTCGACGTTGCCCTGCGACTCGGCGTGTCGGATGAAGACGATCTCCTTGCCGGCGGCGCGCTGGGCATACGGGACGCCTACGTAGTCCTTTCGAGTCATGAGGCGACTCTAGAGGTGGTCGGGGACACAGCTTCAGGCGATGAACGCGGACGCGAAGATCAGTGAGACGATCGTCATGACCTTGATGACGATGTTCATCGCCGGCCCCGAAGTGTCCTTGAAGGGGTCGCCGACGGTGTCACCGATCACTGCCGCGTGATGTGCCTCGGATCCCTTGCCGCCGAACGCGCCGGCCTCGATGAACTTCTTGGCGTTGTCCCAGGCACCGCCGGCGTTGGCCATGAAGATCGCCAGCAGAAACCCCGTGACCAGGGCGCCGGCGAGGAGGCCGCCGAGCATCTCGACATCGACGAACCCGACGACCAGAGGCAGCGCAATCGTGATCACACCGGGGATCACCATTTCGCGGAGTGATGCACGGGTGGCGATGTCGACGCACGCCGTGTAATCGGGACGAGCGTCAGGATCTCCGGCCTTGAGGCCGGGAATGTCCCGGAACTGGCGCCGCACCTCGTCGATCATCGTCCCGGCTGCCCGACCGACGGCGCTCATGGTGATGGCGGCGAAAAGGAAGGGAAACATGGCCCCGAGGAACAACCCGATGGTGACCTGGGGCTTGGCGATGTCGATGCCCTCGAGCCCCACCGCCTGGGTGAAAGCACTGAACAACGCCAGCGCAGTGACGGCTGCTGAGGCGATGGCGAACCCCTTGGCGACCGCGGCGGTGGTGTTCCCGAGCGAGTCGAGGGCGTCGGTGGCTCGCCGGACCTCTTTGGGGAGGCCGGCCATTTCGGCAATGCCTCCCGCGTTGTCTGCGATCGGCCCGTATGCGTCTACCGAGATGGTGATTCCGAGGGTCGCCAGGACCCCGATGGCGGCGATGGCCACTCCGTAGATGCCGCCCCCCGACCCCATCGCCCACTCCCCGGCGAAGAACGCACCGCCGATCCCGGCAGCGACGGCCATCACCGAGAACGCCGCCGAGCGCATCCCTTCTGCGATTCCCGAAATGATCAGGGTGGCGGCCCCGGTCTTCGATTGGCGGGCGATCTCTTTCACCGTCTTGTGGCTGTCGGATGTGAACCACTCCGAGACTTTGCCCACGAACCAGCCCACCGCCAGTCCCGAGAGAACGGCGAGCCAGAGACCCATCCAGTTGTCGACCTTGTCGGAAAAGATCCAATAGGCGAGTCCGGCAACTCCGGCCGCCGTGACCACCAAGGCGAAGTTGGTGCCCCGATGGAGGGCGGCCGCCAGGTTCTCAACGCTCTTGGCGCGGACCAGGAACGAACCGCCAATCGACGCCAACATCCCGAGGGCAGCG